>NZ_JBFUJB010000005.1:0-287172 GCF_056401575.1 Rhodococcus sp. P4_E4
TACGTGATCGTCTGACCAGCAGCAACATTGGTACCCGAGACCGGATCCGCAGTCTTCGCGACCGTGAACCCCGGAACCTGAACCGGATGCGTCGTGCACAGCTGAGTCGCCGGATCACACACCTCCGGAGGATCAACCGGAGGAGTCGTCCCCGGAACAACGAAGTTGAGCACCGTGTTGTCGGCATTCGCCGCAACGCGATCGGCATCAGCCTTGACCGTGACGGTGTACGTCACCGTCTTGCTCTCGCCGGCCGCCAGGGTTCCCGTCACCGAGAAACCATCCGTGCCGACCATCGCAGCAGTCAACGGAGCATCAGCACTCAAGCTGCCCGCAACCAGATCAGCATCGTCGAGCAGACCACGCAGATCATCGAAGTGCGCGACCTCACCCGCACCGTTACCGGTGTTCGTGAACGTGAGCGTGTACTTGATGTCCTGACCGGCAACAACATTCGAACCCGACACCGGATCAGAGGACTTCACCACAGCGATCTTCGGAGAGACCACCGGATGCGTCGTGCACAGCTGAGTCGCCGGATCACACACCTCCGGAGGATCAACCGGAGGAGTCGTACCCGGAACAACGAAGTTGTTCACGAACACCCCACCGACCACATCGGCATTGACCTTCACCGAATACGTCACCGTCTTCGTTTCGCCGGCCGCCAAGGTCCCCGTCACCGAGAAACCATCCGTGCCGACCATCGTCGCAGCCAACGGAGCATCAGCAGTCAAACCACTCAATGCACCCTTGTCCACAACCTGACGCAGATCGTCGAAGTACGCGACCTCACCCGCACCGTTACCGGTGTTCGTGAACGTGAGCGTGTACTTGATGTCCTGACCGGCAACAACATTCGAACCCGACACCGGATCAGAGGACTTCACCACAGCGATCTTCGGAGACACCACCGGGTGCTCGGTCGTCACCGGCGGAGGAGTGATCTCCGGACCGGTCGGCGGCTTCGCAGTACCGGTGACCTTGTTGTTCAAGACTGTGCCCGCGGCAACGCCGTCGTTGACCTTCACCTCATAGGTCAGAACAACCGACTTACCCGCCTCGAGTGCACCCGTCCAACTCAACGTCGTACCCTCGAGGGTCGGCGCAGTCGCGTCGACACCGTCGACAGTTGCCTTGAGCGAACCGTCCACCAACGCCGCATTGTCGAGAACCTTCGACAGATCATCGGTCAACACCACCGGATCAAGAGTCGTCTTACCCGTATTGGCACCCGTCACCGTGTACGTGATCGTCTGACCAGCAGCAACATTGGTACCCGACACCGGATCCGCAGTCTTCGCGACCGTGAACCCCGGAACCAAGTGATTCGTCTCCACAGAAGGAGGAGTGATCTCCGGACCGGTCGGCGGCTTCGCAGTACCGGTGACCTTGTTGTTCAAGACTGTGCCCGCGGCAACGCCGTCGTTGACCTTCACCTCATAGGTGAGAACGACGGACTTACCGGCTTCGAGAAAACCAGTCCACGAAAGGGTGGTGCCCGACAGAGTCGGATCAGCGGCAGGAGCACCGTCGACGGTCGCCTTCAGCGAACCGGGAACGACAGCGGCGTTATTGAGAACCGCACCCAGATCATCGTTGATCTTTACCGGATCGAGCTTCGTCTTACCGGTGTTGGTTCCGGTGACGGTGTACTTGATCGACTCGCCGGCCTGAACCGTCGAACCGGAAATCGGATCAGCAGTCTTCTCCAGTTTGAAGCCGGGAACCGAGTGATTCGTCTCCACCGTAGGAGGAGTGATGTCCGGACCGGTGGGTGGCTTCGCAGTACCGGTGACCTTGTTGTTCAGAACCGTGCCCGCGGCAACGCCGGCATTGACCTTCACCTGGTAGGTCAGAACAACAGACTTACCAGCCTGGAGATTGGCGGACCACGACAAAATGCTGCCCGACAGGGTCGGAGCAGCGACAGCAGCACCGTCGACGGTCGCCTTCAGCGAGCCCGGAACGACAGCAGCATTGTTGAGAACCGCACTCAGATCGTCTTTGATCGTCGCGGGAGTTAGGGCCGTCTTGCCGGTGTTAGCACCGGTGACCGTGTACGTAATGGTATCGCCGGCCTGAACCGTCGAACCTGTCGCGGGCACAGCGGTCTTCGCGACCGTGAACCCGGGCATGGGATGCGTCGTGCAGAGATTGGTTGCAGGATCGCATGTTGTGGGAGGAGTTGTTGTCCCCGGAACGAGGTAGTTGTTCAGGACTTTGTTGCCACCGTCTTTGACCGTGACGGTGTAGGTGACAGTCCCTTTGCCGCCGGCTGGCAATGTGCCCCCGACTTTGATCTTGTCGGTGCCATTCAATGCAGCGGTGAGTCCGCCTGTAGCAGCACCGACCGCAACCGTTCCGTCATCAATGACGTCGGCGAGGAAGTCCGTGTAGTCGATCGTTGCCGGCGCAGTGCCGGGATTCTCGAAATTCAGAGTGTAGGTGATTGTTTGGCCGATATTGACCGTCTCACCGGTAGGTGGTGACGACGACTTCTTCACGAGAACCGGAGTGTTCTTGACCTTGCAGTACACGTTGTCGCCCGGCGTGAGTGCTGCCTGCGCAACGTCCCCGACCCTGAGCGCCTGGGTCACACCGTTTACCTGGCAATCCCATGACGTCGCATAGTTCGCGGTCTTGGTCGCCGAGGTAGTTGGCTTCTCCCAGAACGTGACAGGAGTAGGTGTCGTATCTGCGAGGAGCGTACGCCAGCCAGTCGATGCCGTCGTATCTGTAGCGCCGGTCGTGGTGCTCTTGATCTCGGTCGCTGCAGCAGCACCCGCGTTTGCGTGGTGGCCGGTGCTCATGCCGATAGTGAAATCGTCACCGGGGGTGACGCGCGTGAGGTCCTTGTCGATCTTGACCTTCGAGAGCAGGACACCGAAAGCCAGACCCTGACGAGAGGTGGCCAGAACGGTATTACCGAACGTCGCCGCGAAGTTGGTTGGAGCGGTCGATGCAACAACCAAAGTGCCCGGCGAATACTCCTGGTTGTTGACCAGGTTCCAAGAATCACATCGGACGGTGGTGGCGGGCATAGCCGTCAGCCCACCGTCACAAGCCCGAATTCCGGGGTATCCAGGCGCATCCGCACCAACCGTGCGTGCGATCTGGCGGAGAGGCTTGTCAGAATTGAAGGTCAGGAACTCTTTGTCAGTCGACGTGTTGGCGTCAGTCGACTCGGCGTCAGCAGCCACGAGGCCGTAGTTGTAAATCGGGCCATTCGGACCGGTCATCACGATGTTCTTCAGCGACACCGTTCCGCCAGACTGTCCATTCTCGGATGACTTCTGATAGATCGCCGGCTTGATCGTCGACGGCACACCCGTATACACGGAAGTCCCAAGAGCTGCGTAGTGCAAGGTGGGAAGATCATCCGTTTCGATTCCCTGGTGATTCTTTCCGGCAACCGAGTTGGTGAGGAAAGCCTTGAAGTTGATCTTGTAGCCCTCGGTGAGCTGGATTTCCATCGACTGCCCGGCCGCGGATGTGGCCGCGGCTTCGTTGAGCGCAGACATGTCGATCCAACAGATGTTCTGCGAGAAAGGGCCGGTGTTAGGGGCGCTGAAGGCACAGCCCTTTGCGGGCTGTTCGTCCGGCAGGACAGCAGCACGAGCCGGCGTCTGAGCCTGAACGGGACCGCCGAGCGTCGCGGCCGGCTGCGCTGATGCAACTACTGCCGTCGCGCCGGAGAGGCCGAGAATCAACGCGATGGCGGTCCACACCACCGTCCACGCTCGCACCCAGGGCGGGAACCCTGCGGTGAATAAGGCCGACCTTGTCGGCGGTATGTCGTTAGGCATTTCTTACTCCCCAGGATGTGCCTGATCGATGTTCGGTGGACGGAGATGCGAGAGCGCTGGCGCGAACTCCCGATTGATCGGTTGGTTCGGGTCGATCCGCCTGTTTTCGGCTGATCGACCTCACACCGGACGCTGTTGCCGGTCCTGTCATTCGAGCTCCTCTTCGGAAACACCTGCGTGTTGGAAGAGCCGCCCTGAACAGGACCTTGGCCCTCGAAATCCGTGCAAATCGAGAGCAACCTTCCAGTTATCTGGTTCAAGATAACAGATAACCGGGAGCTTGCCCATCGAAAGTCAGACAAAGCAGACCGATCGACGTTTTTGTTCGTAGATCGGACAAGCTTCGAGGAGCAGCGTTGTTCAAGCGGACAATTCAGCCCTCGGCGCACGGCACTGCGCCGGACGCGATGGCATTCAGCGTTTCCGCTAACCAGATCGGGTGACGACCAACTTCGAGGCGACCAGGAATCTGGACAAATGCCCAATATGGATAAGGCCTGTTGGATGCGCCACAGCCCCTCGAACCATGAACGGAAACTCCGTACTGAATGGAGTCCAATCGCCCGGGCAAGCACGTAGAAATTTGTCGAATTGATCCAGACCACACCCGGCGACGGCTGCCGGTAACGAAGCACTCCGGCGCTCCGATAATTGGATTGCGAGGCGCCATCTTCGACCGAAACTGGGTCGGCGCCTTCGATCCAGACCCAACTTCAAGTCCGTTTTGTAGCTTTTCGGTTGGAGCAGTCCTGCTCATTTTCTGCCATAGCTATTTTCTGATCCTGCTCAGCTAGTCGAAAGTTCAGCGACCGTGGCTACCACTCGGCAGAATTCTCGTAACTGACGAGCAACAACCGGACTAACCAGCCAAGCGTCACAAGAGTGCCAAAAAGGGCCCTTCCGCGTGCCTCGAGGCAAATGCATCGAGGGCGATAGGGCCCGAACCGGGCACCACGGAGCCAAGGGCCCCCGCCGCAAACTAGCTGCTGCCGAACCCCACACTGTTGGCGTAGCGATCGAAATCGCCCTGCGCCCCGCTGTAAACGTTGATATCGGTATTTCCGGTGATCCCGGGGATGCGTCCGGTGCTGGTGTACTGCCAGAAGGTCCAGTTGGACCAACCACCGGGCAGCGGGCCCGGTGCGTTCTGCCCGTTGTAATCGGCGATCCACAGCGGGTAGTGGTTGAACTCGGTGGTGTTGGCCATCTGGGTACGCCAGAAGTTGGGGTACGTGTAAATGATTGGCTGCCGCCCGGTAAGTGCCTGGACTGTATTCAGGTAGCGATGAGTCCAGTCGATGACCTGACCGGCGGGCAGTCCCTTCGCGTCCTCTAGATCCAGAACGGGCGGGAGGTCACCAGGTCCGTTGATACCCAGGACGATCGCCGAATAGAAGGCGGCCTGGGCTTCGGGGGACTGGCGAACATCTGCGTAGTGGTAGGCCCCGCGCGAGACGCCGGCAGCCCGCATGACCAGGCAATCCTGGATGAAGTACGGATTGACGTAGTTGAGCGACTCGGTGGCCTTGACCATCGCGAACTCGTGCCCTGACGCCTTGACCTGGAACCAGTCGATTCCGGTTCCGTCCACGTGCTGCCACGACGAGACGTCCGGGCCGCGGGGAGCGTCGGCAGCGGCGAGGCCAGGTGCCGTGATCGCGATGGCAGCTGCCATCGCGATCGGGGTGAGCTTGCCCAGTGCCCTGACGATCCGTCGCTCGACCATTTCCCGAGAGTAAGGTCGACTAGTCCGTTTTGTCCGCTAATTCAGGGAATGTTCACTCAACCGAGCCAATCGAGAACGGCCGCCGCGGTCCACGACTGTTGCATACTGCCCAGCGGCTCACCGGTGAAAGGCTCGTAGTACTCGGCAAAACTGCCGTCACTGGCCTGCCGCAACCCCTCCGAACGCAAGACGTGCGATCGCTCGGCCCACCCCCGACGCGCGAACGCCCACGAGAACAACCACGTGATCACCGGCCACACTGGGCCGCGCCAATACTCCCGAGGACGGAAATCGCCGGAAACCGGAGACGTCGACGGTGGGACGGCAAATCGCATGTCCGGGTGGCCACAGAATTTGGGCCCCTCGAAAGTGCGCAACAGAGCGCGCTCGGCATCGCGGCTCAGGCCGCCACACAGCAACGGCGCAAACATCGCGATGGTCTCGGTATGAACCCATCGTCCGGTGCGAAGATCGAAATCCTTTGCTGCACCCGATCGTTCATCGGTGGTGGCAATTACGCCCTGCCGGAATCGATCTGCCCAACCGCGCAGATCACGGACGTCGGAGTTTGGTCGCGAATGCTCCTCACCGATAGTTGCCAAAACGTCACATGCCATCGAGAAAACCGCACTGACAAACACGTCCTCCACGGCAAAACTCATGGCAGTGGCGAGTTGAGAATCCTCGTACCTCACGGCCTTCATCTCTTCGAGAAGCCAAAGGTAGCGGTCGTATTCGTGATCCGTTGGTCGCTGAGACAAGTCGGTCACCACAGCGAGATCAGCGCGCTGATACGCAGGCACTTGTCCCGCAACAACATTCGCGTACGCCAGATCCCATCGCGGAGAATTGTCCATCCCCGATTCCCACCCGTGATAGAGCGCGATGCGGCCGTTGCCGTCGAGATCGCGGGCCTCCGCCAACCAGCGGTGCCACCGAACCAGATCGCTCCAGCGCCGGTCGAGGAACTCTTCCGCGACCGCACGCGTCGTACGTCCGTGCCGACGCGAATGATCGAGAATCCGCTGCACCGCAATCGCGTGAACGGGGGGTTGGGTGATTCCCGATGTAGCTGTACCCAAAGGAGCATGCGCTGCCAACGCATTGACATCCCACCGCGTCGGGCCGGGGAAGTAGCCGTCGACACCGTTCGCGAACACGATGTGCGGAATCATTCCGTTCTTCCACTGAGCCGAGAGCAAGGTATCGAGCTCTACTACCGCCCGTTCGACGCTGAGCGGCGCCAAACCTACCGCGACGAACGCGGCGTCCCAGCTCCACATGTGGGGATACAGCTTCGGGGCAGCGCTGGTCATCGTGCCCAGGTCGTTTCCGCGCAGCAGGTAGGCAGCTCGGGCGGCGAGCTGAGTCGGGGTAAATCCGCGGTCGGCCATAGATGTCTATTTTGCGACGCGCGGCGCCTTTGCGCTCATCGAGCACTAATCGGGCGCCGTAACCGCGATAATGTGGCAACACCGTCAGGCGATCTCGAAGTGGAGGGCTTGTGCGCGAGAAGATCAAAGCACTGCTGTTCGACGTCCAGGGCACAGCGACCGATTTTCACAGCACCCTGTGCCGAGAGGCCCGTCGGATCACCGACGCCGACGTCGACTGGCCAAGATTCGTCAATCTCTGGCGCGCTGAGTACTTCGCGAACACCTCCGAGGCCGACGACTCCACAGGCGAATGGGTGACAGTACATTCGGTGTACCGCGAGGCTCTGCGCAAGCTGTTGGCCCGCGAGAGCATCGAACTTTCCGATGCCGAACAGGAAGAACTCACCACCGCCTGGAAATTCCTGGACCCGTGGCCGGACACCGTCGCAGGCCTGACAACCCTGCGCCAGCAGTACACAATCGCTGCCTTGTCCAACGCCGATGTGAATGCCGCAGTCAGCATCTCCCGGCACGGAAATCTGCCATGGCATGCCGTCTTCACCGCCGAAATGGCCGGTGTCTTCAAACCAGATCCGAAGATCTACCACCTGGCTGCTCGATACCTCGGGTTCGACCCGGCCGAGATCATGATGGTTGCCAGCCACAAATATGACATCCGGGCGGCCAAAGCTCTCGGGTTCCGCACAGCCTTCATAGCCCGACCACTCGAATTCGGAGCCAGGGGCAATCCCGATGTGTCATTCTCCGACGAGTTCGACATCAACGCCGAGGACTTTCTCGATCTGGCAGCGCAATTGGTCCACTGATGCCGTGCCTGCGCGTCGTTGCTGGTATTCCTACGTGAAGGAATATCGAAACGGACAGGCGGTTTGGATTTCATGGGCACCAAGGAAGACAGCGCTACCCGCGAACGCAAGGCCCTGCGGTACTCCCTCGTGGTCGCAACGGCGTTGGCTGTGCTCGCCGCATTCTGGGGCTGGATCTCGCAGTCCCAGGTGATCCTGCTCGACGGTGTGTACGCCCTCATCGGAATGGTGTTGACGGCGCTGTCGCTGCGGGTCTCGCGGATAGCCGACTCGGGCCCCACCGCACGCTTCCCCTTCGGTAAGGAGGCATTGATCCCGGTAGTCATCGCGGTCCAGGGCATGGCGCTACTGGCGACGCTCGCCTACGCCGCAGTCGAGGCAGTTCGTGTCATCCTCGCGGGCGGGGCCGACGTCACCGCGGGATCGCTGGTGGCATACGGCGCTGTCAGCGCAGTGGTGTCGATCATCATCTGGCGCTATGTCGGACAA
This sequence comes from Rhodococcus sp. P4_E4, assembly GCF_056401575.1. Lineage (NCBI taxonomy): Bacteria > Bacillati > Actinomycetota > Actinomycetes > Mycobacteriales > Nocardiaceae > Rhodococcus > Rhodococcus sp. P4_E4. The sequence continues at coordinate 8,228 of NZ_JBFUJB010000005.1, forward strand.
GTCGACCGCACATCTGATCTGCTCGTCGCCGAAGCCAGGCAATGGGGAGCGTCGGCTGCCTTCAGTGCGCTGGTCGCAGTCGGTGCTGTCGTCGCAATGATCCTGGGCCGCACCGATTTCTCCGACGCCGACCGATATGTCGACTCCGTCTTGGTCCTCCTCGGCTGCGCGATGTTGGTCCCGCAGCCGTACGCACTTCTGCGAACCGCACTGATCGAACTCCTCGAAGGTGCTCCCGGCGAAATCGTTCAGGCCCGCGTGCGCGAAGCCATCACCGCCGTCCGCGACGAATTCGGTTTGGACGAACCGACTCTCACCATGAGCAAGGTGGGTCGCAAGCTGTATATCGAAGCGACGTTCATGGTCGCGCCACACAGCTGGGACATCGACGGTGAAGACGCAGTACGACGCTCGTTCGCCACCAGCCTCGCCGATCTCCCCTACGAACCGTGGCTCAACATCGAACTGACCACAGATCCGGCGCTGATGCTCTAGAGGCGGAATCTCCTCTCGAACAATAGAATCGCGACGGCAGGCTCAGCCTCACCTTCCCCCAAAAAACCCTTGACTCGAAAGTATGTTCGAGTATGATGGAAGGTGGAACGGGGGGTTCTCATGACGATCGACACCATCGACGACGCTGTCACTGCCGTGGTCAACAGCTCCGCTGTGGGTGTGCGCGGACGATTGTGGCGGCTGCACCCCAGCGACGTCCGCGAGATCGCCATCACCGCGTCAGCGGAAATCCTTCGCCTGGAAGCCATTCGAGTGGCCGCCGTCGACACCCTGACGTTGAACCCGGACGAACAAGTACTCTGCTACCGCGGCACCGGACAATGGCTCGCGAACCACACCATGCTGCAAATCTCCACCGGCAGAAGAATCGCAACCCTAGGCAAAGCCCTACGGTCATTCCCCGAGATCGAAGACCAATTCGACTCCGGCGAACTCACTTTCGAGCACGCAGCACTGATCGTGGCGTTCTGCGAATCCCCACCCAAAACAATGCCCGACGCCGCGCTACCGTACTGCCGCGACACACTCCTCGCCGCAGCATCCGGAACCGAAGCAACCACCGTCAAACTGCGCTACGCCATCAGCGTCCTCGAGCACATGTTCGAATCCGACGACATACCACCAAGCGAAGACACCGACCGCAACGAACTGCGCATCTCCCCAACCCTCAACGGAAGAGTCTCTGTCCGAGGCGATTTCGACGGAGTGACCGGCGAGATGCTTCTCTCCGCCCTCTCCAGCCTTTCCATGCCCACCCCCGCCAAGGACGGCACACCCGACAAACGACCCGCCGCCACACGCAACGCAGACGCCATGGCAGAACTCATCCGGCGCTACCTCGACAACGCTGCCACCGGTATCGACGGCGGCCAACGCCCGCACCTGAACGTGCACATCAACGCCAAAGACCTGGCCTACCACCGTGAATGCGCCTCCACCGCAGGCGACTCAACAGGCCGCACCACGACTACCGACCCGTCCGACCGTGACGACCTCGACACCCTGGACCTTGGCATGCCGGATCTCGACAAACAAGATCTCGATGTCGGCCACATGCCCTGGATGGGACCACTGAGCGTCGGCCGCACCCGCATGATCGCCTGCGACTGCATGCTCGGCGCCGTCCTCCTCGACGAAAACGGTGCCCCACTCGACGTCACCCCACTCAAAAGGCTTGTCACCGCGGCACAACGAACCGCACTGATCGCCCGCGACAAAGGATGCGCCTTCCCCGGCTGCGACTGCGTCCCCGCCTGGACCGACGCCCACCACATCAAACACTGGGCCAAAGGAGGACCAACCATCATGGACAACCTGGTCCTGCTCTGCCGAACCCACCACACCCTGATGCACCGAAAACCCGGATTCACCGGACAATGGGAAATCCAGGTAGGCGCTGATCACCTGCCCTGGTTCATCCCCCCGCCAGGCATCGACCCCGACCAGAAACCCCGCCGCTCCACCACGCGGATCTGAACCCGGAGGTCACCGAGCAAACGCCTCGGTGACCCATTCCGGCGTGCTCTCAATTGCCCGCCCACTCCAGAAGATTTTCGGCGGTCCACGTATTGATCACCCGATCCGCTTCGACACCGCACTTTTCGGCCCGGTCACAGCCGTAGCCCTGCCAAGCCAGCTGACCGGGGGCATGGGCGTCGGTATCGATGGAGAAAAGACAATCGAGATCGCGGGCCAACTCGATCAAACGCGAAGGCGGGTCACGACGCTCCGGTCGGGAGTTGATCTCGACGGCGGTCCCTGATTCTCGGCAGGCCTCGAACACTTTCTCCGCGTCGAACTGCGACTCGGGCCGGGTTCCGCGAGCACCCTCGACAAGACGCCCGGTGCAATGCCCGAGAATATCGACACGCGGATTTCGCACTGCAGCAAGCATTCTGCGGGTCATCGCCTCGCGTTCGGACCGCAGCTTCGAGTGCACGCTCGCCACCACGATGTCGAGTTCGTCGAGTAGATCGGGATCTTGGTCGAGTGAACCGTCTTCGAGGATGTCCACCTCGATTCCCGTGAGGATGCGGAAGGGAGCCAGTTCGGCATTCAACCCGGCTATCACGTCGAGTTGCGAACGTAGGCGCTCCGCGGACAGCCCGTTGGCAACAGTGAGGCGAGGCGAATGATCGGTGAGGGCGCAGTAGTCGTGGCCGAGTGCTGCTGCGCGTCGCATCATCTCTTCGATGGGGCTTCCGCCGTCGGACCAGTCGGAGTGTGTGTGGAGATCGCCGCGCAGCGCTTGGCGCAATGGGCCGTCGCCGATGGGCTCCGCCTGCCCCCGCAGTTCCTCGAGATACTCGGGGACGCCGTCGTACGACTGGGCGATGATCATTGCCGTCTTGGGCCCGATGCCGGTGAGAGCCTTCCAACTGTCGGCCTTCCGGCGAGACTCCTTCTGCTCGTCGGACAATCCAGCAAAGACCTCCGCAGCTCGGCGATAGGCCTTGACGCGGTGCGTTTCAGCGCGTGATCGTTCGAGCCAGTAGGCGATCTCCCGAAGCGCTTCATCCGGTTCCATGAGACCACTGTTCCGTCAGCAGCGGCTCGCGGCAAGCCTTGATCCCCTTACGCTGTGAATATGGACGACCCGAGAGCACGATTCGAAGCCGCGCGGGTGGCTCACCTGGCAACGGCAGATGCGGCCGGCGTTCCGCACATCGTGCCGCTGGTATTCGTTTTGGTCGGCGACACCGTCTATTCCTGCGTCGACCACAAACCGAAGACCACCACCGCACTTCGCAGGCTCCGGAACATCACCGAGACGGGGCGTGCGAGCCTGCTCGTCGATCATTACGACGACAACTGGTCCGCACTCTGGTGGGTCCGCGTCGACGGACGCGCGGAGGTCCTCGGCCCCGGCACCAAGGAGTCCGAGAGCGCAATCGACGCTTTGGCCGCAAAGTATCCGCAGTACGTAGATCACCGACCGCACGGACAGGTGATAGCCGTCCGCGATGTGGAGTGGTCGTCATGGTCCGCAGCAGCCTAGTGTTCAAGGAGCGAAAGTGATTGCAACACTCTCAATTCGGGCAAATTGGCGGGGGATCGATGAAACGACGACAGTTACTTCAGAGCGCAGCCACAGGCCTGGCGCTGGTAGCGGGGCCTCAGGTGATCGACATGGGTAGCAGTTCCGGAAGCAGCCAAGACGCAACAACCCCGTTGGATGAGCTGTTGCAAGTCGTTTCGCTCTCCCACGTGAACGACCCCGCGACCACGCCGATTTTTCCCGGCGATCCCGCGTTCACTCTCGACACAGCGGCAACCATCGCAGACGACGGCTACTACCTCCAGTACGTCAAGGAGGGTGAACACACGGGCACACATTGGGGCGCACCCGCGCACTTTCAGGAAGGTGGACTCACAGCCGACCAACTCGATCCGGCCGACCTCTTCCTTCCCGCAGTGAAGATCGACATCCGGGACAAGGCTGCCGCCGATTCGGACTATGCGCTCACGGTCTCGGACCTTCAGGAGTGGGAAAGGCGCAACGGCAGGATCCCCGATGGAGCGGCCGTGGTTCTCTGGACCGGTTGGGAATCGCGCTGGGGTAGCGAAGAATATGCCAATGCCGATGCCGAGGGTGTCACCCACCAACCCGGATTCTCGGTGGACGCGGCGCAGTGGCTGATAGACACCGGACGCTTGGGCACCCGCGGAGCATTGGGAACCGACACCTTCGGTCCCGACCTCGGAAACGACGAGACCTACCCCGTCTCGACACTCCTGTACGACAAGCATCGAATCAGCCTGGAGAACTTGAACAATCTTGCCGCCCTGCCAACCACCGGGGCGAGCATCCTTGTCGGTGGCGCGATCAACAAGGCCGGATCGGGTTCACCGGCAACGATCTTCGCACTCTTACGGCGCTAGTCTTCGCGGCGATCGCAGTAGACGACAACAGCGCCCTTTCCGCTTCTCTTCGCCTCGTACATCGCCGCATCGGCTCGGCGGAGAAGAGCGTGTGCACTCAGCGGCTCGTCGGCTAACTCGAACTGCGCGACACCAACGCTCGCACCCACCGACACCGATGTGTCTGCAGTCTGATCAGAACTGAGCGCGTCGACGATCCGGCGGGCTACGACGACGGCGTCGTCGATCGGGCCCTGCAGAAGTACCGTGAATTCGTCGCCGCCGAATCGAGCGACAAATGCACTCTCGGGAACCGCTTCGCGCAGACGCGCCGTGAGGGCAACCAGCAACCGGTCACCAGCCGGGTGCCCGTAACGATCGTTGACCTGTTTGAAGTCGTCCAGATCGACAAGCATCAGCACCCAATCGGAGTTCGTGAGGCGGTAGTTCTCGATGGCGCTCGCGAAGTGTTCGTCGAACGCGGCCCGGTTGGCGAGCTCGGTGAGTGGGTCGTGATGCGCTCGGTACCGGAGCTCGTCCTGCGCAGCGGAGATCTGTTGGAGGAGCGCGTCGTTCTCGAGGAGCGTGAGTATCTGGCGCACCAGCGCGAGAACCAGCACGCCGACGCCGAGTATCACGACCACGGCATCGAGGTTGCCGACGATCAGTGCCTGAACAGTCACGATCGTCGCGATCACCGCGATCAACAGATACGGCAGCAGCAACTGAGTCCGATCACTTCGCCACTGCTGTGGCGCGTCGCGGTTCCGAGGCTCGGTTCGCTTCGTCAGCGCCGCCAAGGCGATCAACGGCGGCCCCGCGATGAACCCGGCATCGGCGATGGTCGGCATACTCTCGGCGCCGATCGCCACCAAGTACGCGTACAAACTGTCCGAAAGGGAGAGCATCACCAACCCGCACCCGAGGAACGTCAGCGGTTCGCGGATCTCGGCAACGGCCTTCGGCCCGATGACCATCAGCAAGACCATCGCGATCAGAACGAAGTCGGTGATCGGATACATCACCGCGACAAGAAACCCGAGAGATCCCGTCGGACCGGTGTGAACGACGGCGCCCAGGGCGGTCGTCCACGTGAGGATGAACGATCCACCGACAACGACAAGACCGTCGAGCGTCAGCACGAGCCAGAGATGGATCGGGCCGATCGCCTCACGCCGGGGAGACTCACGTACCAGCGACAGAAGCGCCGGTACGGCAAACACCGGGAACATGAAGAAACCGATGTCCGCGATCGACGGCGACGGAAGTGGTACGTGGAGAACTGAGCGGTAAAACGCCCAGAAGAACATTCCGAGGGTCCAGCCGGCCATACCGAGAGCCATCAGAGTTCGCCAACGACGCTCGACTCCGTGATGGCGCCGCGACGTCCACCAACAGACCGCAGTCGCAGTGGCGCCGCCGACGAGCTGTGCGACATCGTCCACCAGAACCGCGGTTCGTGGGCTGAGCAGCCCGGATCCGGCGAGGACGATGACCGCAACAACGACGCCGAGAACCAGCCACGTGCGTCGTGCTCGGAACTGCGTCATCGAAGGGCCCATCGGTGTTCAAGGCGTCACCACCGATTGTCTAGCAGCCGGCATCGTTGCGGCCGGAATGTTTGTGGTGACGAATGCCCGTACGAACCTACCCGATTTGGTAGCGGATTGTTAACTGGACGAACGATCAAGACCGCCCGTCAAGCCACGGCGCTGTATTCCGCTCGGGTCCTACGCCGCTGCGAAGTCCATTTCGCGATGACCCCCTGCGACGGGCTGAACAGGTACACCAGGGCGAATACGATGCCCTGCGTCATCACAACCATGCCCCCGGAAGCTGTGTCGAGGTAGTAGCTGACGTAGATACCCGTAATCGCGCAGATCGCGGAAACCACCGGAGCTATCACCAGCATCCGCGAGAACTTGTCAGTGAGAAGGTAGGCCGTCGCGCCGGGGATGATCAGCATCGCCACCACCAGCACGACTCCGACAGCTTGCAGCGCCACAACGGACGTGAGTGCGAGGACGCCGAGTAGCAGCGCTCCGAGACGCTTAGGCGAAAGACCTATCGCGTTGGCATGGATCGGGTCGAAGGCAAACAACGTCAGATCGCGACGCTTGATCAACAGAATGCTCAACGCCAACGCGCCGAGTATCGCGACCTGCAGAAGATCGGACGAGCTCACCCCCAGCAGGTTGCCGAAAATGATGTGGTTGAGATCGGTCTGGCTGGGGGTCACCGAGATGAGAACCAAACCGAACGCAAAGAGAGTCGTGAAGACGATACCGATCGCGGCGTCTTCCTTGACGCGGCTGGTGTTACGGATCAGTCCGATCAGTGCGACGGCGATCAGCCCGAAGATCAAGGCCCCAATGGCAAATGGAGCGCCGACGACGTAGGCGAGGACAACACCGGGCAGGACAGCGTGCGACACTGCATCACCCATCAGTGACCACCCGATGAGCACCAACCAACAACTGAGCACCGCGCAGACAACCGCCGCCACAACCGCAACGGCCAACGCGCGCACCATGAATCCGTACTGGAGAGGATCAAGTAGCAGTTCTACGAGGTTCATCGATCAGGTCCTGTCCATCACGTCGAGACCGAAAGCCAGGGCGAGGTTTTCCGGTTGAAGCACGGTGTCCGGGTCGGAGTGCACCAGAACCTTGCGCATGAGCAGTACCGCCTCGTCGCACAGTTTCGGCACCGCGTGGAGGTCATGTGTCGAGACCAAGATCGATCGGCCGTCGGAAGCCAACTCTCGTAGCAGCGTCGAAATCGTTGCCTCGGAACGCTTGTCGACGCCGGCAAAAGGCTCGTCCAGCAACAGTATCGACGCGTTCTGTGCGATACCGCGTGCGACGAAGGCGCGCTTCTTCTGACCACCCGAGAGCTGACCGATCTGACGATCCGCAAATTCGGTGAGCTCTACCCGCTCGAGGGCCTCTGCCACCGCCTCGCGATCTGCACGCCGCGGACGTCGCAAGAACCCGAGGTGGCCGTACCTACCCATCATCACGACGTCACGGACACTGATCGGGAAGGTCCAGTCGACGTCTTCACTCTGCGGCACGTATCCGACGCGCCCGCTCTTGCGCGCAGCGGCTGCGTCGAGACCGGCGATTCTCACAGAACCGTTGTCCGGCTTGATCATTCCCATGATCACCTTGAACAGGGTCGACTTTCCTGAACCGTTCATACCGATCAGTCCGCAGACGCTTCCGGAATTCAACGTCAGATCGACATGGTCCAGTGCGTGGACCTCGCCGTAGTGAACGCTGACGTTTTCGACGCGAATGGCTTCGTTCATGATTTACCGCCGGTCAGACCGCCGAGGATGACGTCGGTGTCGTGGCGAATCATGTCCAGGTAGGTGGGCACGGGACCGTCGGCTTCGGACAGCGAGTCGACGTACAGCGTCCCTCCGAATTTCGCACCGGTCGCCCCGACAACCTGCTGCATGGGGGCATCCGAGACCGTCGACTCACAGAAGACGGCGGGAACGGAATTGGCCCGGACGAAGTCGATCGCGGCGATGATCTGCTGCGGCGTCGCCTGCTGCTCGGCATTGACCGGCCAGATGTAGGCCTCGCTGAGTCCCGCGTCCCTGGCCAGATAGGAGAACGCACCCTCGCAACTGACGAGTGCGCGCTGACCTGCGGGCAATACCGCCAGCCCACTGACCAGGCCGTCCTGAACTGCTTGCAGTTCCGCCTTGTACTTCGCGCCGTTCCCCGCAAATGCCGAGGCGTTGTCCGGGTCGAGGTCACTGAAAGCAGTCACCATGTTGTCGACGTAAATCTGCGTATTCAACGGAGACATCCATGCATGCGGATTGGGCTTGCCCGCATACGCGTCACCGGCGATCGGAATGCCTTCGACGCCGTCGCTGACCACGACGTGTGGCACGTCCAGACCGTTGACGAATTTCGCGAACCACGCCTCGAGGTTCATGCCGTTGTCGAGGATCAGATCGGCTTCGCTCGCCCGCCGAATGTCTCCGGGCGTCGGCTCGTAGCCGTGAATTTCCGCCCCCGCCTTGGTGATCGACTCGACGCGAAGGTGATCGCCGGCAACGTTCTGGGCGATGTCCGACAGCACGGTGAACGTGGTGAGCACCACCGGGCGGTCGTCGTCGGAGCCGGAATTCACCGCAGAACAGCTGGAGAGAAGCAGGGCGGCGAGGGCGGCAATTCCCAGGCGGCGGAAGTTCTTCGCGTCGCGAGTCGTCATGGTCGAACTCTAATATGTGGGTAAACAAATACACAAGTTCGTATAGCCAAACAATTCACACTCGATAGGCTCGGACCATGCGTCCTACTGCCTTGATCACCGGTTCCAGTCGCGGCCTCGGAGCTGCCATCGCACGCGAACTGGCGCCGACACACGACCTGCTGCTCGGTGCACGATCCGCGCAGGCCCTCGAACCGATCTGCGCGGAACTACCCGGATCGACGCCCCTACCCCTCGACCTCACGGACTACGACGCCGTCGCGGTCGCCGCCTCGTCCATCACGACGCTCGACGTGCTGGTACACAACGCCGGCGTGGCCGACATCGGAACCATCGAGGAATCCTCGGTCGATCAGTGGCGACGCACCCTCGAGGCAAACGTCATCGCCGTCGCCGAACTCACTCGTGCCCTCCTTCCTGCCCTCAGGGCAGCCGGTGGCCACGTCGTACTGATCAATTCGGGTGCCGGACTGCGCGCCAACGCCGGCTGGGGCTCGTACGCGGCCAGCAAGTTCGCCCTGCGCGCTTTCGGAGACGCACTGCGCCTGGAAGAGCCGTCCTTGCGGGTCACCTCCATTCACCCCGGACGGATCGACACCGATATGCAGCGCAACATCGTCGCCGGCGAGGGCGACGAGTACGACCCGGAGCGCTTCCTGAAGGCCTCCACTGTGGCGCGTGCCGTACTCACTGCCGTCGAAACACCGTCCGACGCACACCCCACGGAGATCGTGCTTCGACCTACCGGCCGGTAAATCCCCAGTTCGCCGGTAACGGAATGATGACGATGGCCACCCGGATATCGCTTTTCCCGGTACTGGCCCGATACTGACATCAGTTGTCGGACAAAGAGACTGGACTGGTTCTCAGGAGTTCATCGAGAGGTGGTGTGCGATGCATGATCATACGAATACGTGGGGAATTTCCACCGAGGCTTTCCTCGGGTGGTACGTCGCCGCTGCCACCGGAGCGGTGGTGATCGCACTTGTGATCAGAGGCGTCGCCATGCGCAAGCCCACACCTGCATTGCGCACACTCACACCACCGGAGATGGGTGTACTGACCAGCGACGAGCGTGCGGTACGCGCTGCCGTGGCAGAACTCGAGAGTGCTGCATATTCTGCCGGCCAGGGTCAGCATGACCGCTTCACCCGCATCGTCCGCCAGCGGATCGACGACGCCGGTGGAACTGCCGTGCCCTCCCGGCTCGTGCCGACACTTCCGCTGCCCCTGTTGGAGCTTCGTAGCGACCTGGTGCAGGCCGGCTACCTGAACGGCAATCGTGAACACACTTTGACGCGATTGTCCGTGGTACCGGTCGTTGTCGTCGCCGTGGTCGGCACGATCAGGACCGGATTCACTGTCGTGAACGAGAACCCGGTGGGATACCTTCCGCTCGTGGTCGTCTGCCTCGCCCTGATTGTCGTAACCCTTCTCCGCCTGAGCCGACGCACTCGTTTCGGCCAGGTCGAATTGAGTCGCTTGAAGGACGAATACTCCTACCTCACACCGAATTTCCAACCGTCGTTTGCTACCTACGGGGCGACGTCGGCGGGTATTGCCGCGGCACTCTTCGGTCCGGGCCGCGACGGCGGTTGGGCACCCGGATGCGGCGGCGGATCTTCACCGTCCAGTTGCTCGACCTTCTCGAGCACCGTGAGCTGTGGGGGGTGAGTGCGGTGAACAACTACTACTCAGCCGACACGTGGGGGATCCCCAGCCAGACTTTCCTTCAGTGGTACCTGGTGGCGGCTGCCGTCGCGATCGGACTCTCGCTGTACAGCCGAATGACTGCGCGCCGGTCACCGGTGGTCGTCGACTCGGTCCGTCGGCCGCTCACTCCTCCCGAGATCGGTGCCTTGACCAGTGACTACCAAGCTGTGCTGGCGTCGATGGCTATTCTGCGTAGCGCCGAGCTGATCAGCACCGAAGGCAAGACCAAGCTGGCACTCACTGCGGAGGACAAGAGTCGTCTCGACTGGTTCACCCGTACCGTGCACAAGCGACTCGGCAACGGAAAGGTCCCGCTGCGGCAGGTGCGTCTGATGGGACGGCTGAACGTCGCACTCGCACAACTACGTACGACGCTGATCGACGAGGGATACTTGCAACGCCCGCAGGACGGGCTGACTGCTGCCTTTCGGACCGTTCCGATCCTGGCGGTAATTGGTCTCGGCGTAGTCCGTCTCGTCGCCGGCATCGCCGGCGGTAAGCCGGTCGGGTTTCTGCTCCTCACCATCATCGTTCTCGCGCTGATGATTCCACTTCTCCGCATCAAGCGTCGTCGGACAGCTTTGGGCGACAGCGAGCTTCGACGCCTCAAGCACGAAAACTCGTACCTCTCACCGAAACTGCGGCCCGCGTACTCGAGCTACGGTCCCTCGCTCGCCGGACTCTCGGCGGCGCTCTTCGGTTCGGGAGCTCTGGTTCTGATCGATCCCGCGCTGGCGGGAGCAGTGGCTGCGGGCGCCGCGTACAGCCCGGGCGGCGGGGGTTCGAGCTACTACAGTTGTGGCTCCTCATCCGGATCATCCGGCTCGGACGGCGGTGGCGGCAGCGGTAGCAGTTGCGGCGGCGGGGGGTGTGGGGGATGAGCACGCATGCAGCCGACACGTGGGGGATCCCCAGCGAGGATTTCCTCTACGGCTACATAGCCGTTTCGGCCACGCTCATGGTTCTCACTCTGGGGTGGCGTCTGATGATCCGGGCACGCCGGTGCAGGTATTCCGCCGGGCACGGGTATTCCGCCGAGCAACTGACCCCTCCGGAAGTCGGCATGCTGACAGACGAGTCACGCGCCATCGCAGCATCGTTGGCAATCCTGCGTAGCGCTGATCTGATCACCACCGACGGCGCTGTCCTGCGCCCGTTGGGGCCTGGCGACGAGACCCTGGACTGGTACACCCTCACCGTGTACCAGCGCCTGGCCCAGCAGGCCCTACCCCATCGTCGGCGGCAACTCGCCGAGCGCATGACGGTGGAAACAGCTCGCCTACGAAACTCTTTGGCGGACCGGGGATACCTGACCTCCGACAGCACCAGGCGTTCAATCTTTCTCTCCACAGTTCCGTTGAAGATCCTGGTGGCCGTGGGTATCGTCCGCGTTGCTTTCGGACTGCACAACGACAAGCCCGTCGAGTTTCTGATTCTCGCCGTACTCGTCACCGGGTTCAGCATCCCGCTGCTCGGGCTCAACTTCGATCGCACCACCTCGGGCAGTGCGGCACGTTCGGAACTGACCACGGCACACGCCTACCTGTCCCCGCGCAACAAGCCTGCCTTCTCTGCCTACGGCCCACGCTTGGCGGGGATGTCCGCCGCTCTCTTCGCCGGTTCGGCGATGCTGATGATCAATCCCGCCTTGGCCTCCGCCGCCGGAATCGGTGCCGACGGCAGCGGAAGTAGCGGGGGTTCGGACGGTGGCGGTTCAGACGGGGGAGGCGGCAGCTGCAGCGGGGGTGGCGGATGTGGCGGCGGCGGTGGTGGATGCGGGGGATAGCCGCGTCCGGGCGAGCAGAAGCGCTGCGGCCTCGGTAGTGATGCCACGTTCCTCGCTCAACGAATACACCTCGTCCAGAGTTCGACCGATCCCTCGGGTTCGTTCGACGACGTCGTCTTCGTTCCACCCCAGGACTTCTCGCCCCACGAGGTGAAAGGCTCCGCCTGCGTTCGCCACGAAATCAGGGGCACAGAGAACCCCGCGGCTTCGCAGAACCTCGCCCGCAGCGGCATCGGTCAAGATGTTGTTTGCTGCGCCCGCCACGGCCAGAGTCGGAATCGACGCAGCAGCAGCGGAATCGATGATGCCTCCCATCGCACAGGGAGCAAAGAGGTCACACGACGTTCGAAGTACCTCGTCCGCAGGAACGATCGTGTGCCCCGCAAGAGAAGCCGCCTCGAGGCGCTGCGGGTCCGTATCGGCAACAAGCAGGCGTGCCCCAGCCTGCGCTGCGAGACGCACAACATCCCCGCCGACGGCGCCGAGCCCCTGAACCAGCACCTTTCGGCCGTCGAGCGTTCCGAGTCCACGACGACGCGCCGTGGCCTTCATCGCTTCGAACACGCCCAGAGCCGTGGCGTGCGCGCTGGAACCGGCGCCACCGTTGTCGACCGAACGCCCGAAGACGTACTTGGTGGTGCGACTGAGCTGATCCATGTCGGAAGAGTTGGTGTTGACGTCAGGACCGGTCCAGTAGTTTCCCTCGAGCGTGTCGATGTTCTCCGCGTGAATGTCGAGGATACGAGACCAAGTCGCCGAGTCGATCCGATTGCGCGGTGCGGGCAGTGCTATCACCGACTTCCCGCCACCCATCGGCAGGTCGGAGACCGCCATCTTCAAAGTCATTGCGCCGGCCAGCTTCCCGGCGTCCGCCAGCGCGTGACCGATCGAGGGATAATGCGCCGCCCGCGTGCCACCCGACGCCGGTCCCAGACGGGTGGAGTCGATTCGGATCACAAAGGTCGTGCCGGTCTCCCGATCATGTCGGGTGACGGTCAGTTCACCGTCCCAGCGCAGTTCGTCGTCGATGCTCATTGCAGATCCTCTTCTGGTCATGGTTCAGCGGTGCGCGTGCAGTGGTGTTCCCGCGAGTGCGAGCATGGCCTCGCCCAACGCCTCGTTCTGGCTGGGGTGCGCGTGGATGAAACGCCCCACTTCATCGGGAAGTGCTTCCCAGGCGACGGCCAACTGCGCCTCACCGATCAGTTCACCAACCCGGTCGCCTACCAGGTGGACGCCGACGACGGGACCTCTGGTTCCGCTGCGAATCACTTTGATTCCCCCGGTGGTTCGCAGGATCTGACTCTTGCCGTTACCCGACAGGTCGTAGACGACGGTGGAGACGTCACCGTACTGCTTGCGCGCCGCCTCTTCGCCGAGTCCGACTGATGCAACTTCGGGATGTGAGTACGTCACGCGAGGAATCAAGTGTTCGGCGACCGGTATCGGATCCTTCCCGGCGATCTGTTCAGCCACAAAGATCCCTTGTTGGAAACCTCGGTGCGCCAACGCAAGACCGGGCACGATGTCGCCGACCGCGTACACACCGTCCACGGACGTACGGAGGCGTTCGTCGGTAACGACAAAACCCTTGTCGAGGCTGATTCCGTTTTCTTCGAAACCGTTACCGCCCGTGCGGGGTCCGCGGCCGACGGCGACCAACAGTAGTTCGGTATCGGATATCGTTCCGTCGCCTAGTTCGACGCGGACCGAATCGGCTGCTTCTTTCGCGGAAACGATCTTTGTGTCTGTCTTACAGACGATTCCGCGTTTCCGGTAAGCCCGCTCCAGCTGCTTCGACGACCACGGGTCCTCCGCGGCGATCAGTCGCGGGAGTGCCTCGACGATCGTGACTTCGGCGCCGAACGAGCGCCAGAGGCTCGCGAACTCGACGCCGATGACACCGCCACCGAGCACTGTCGCGCTGGTGGGCACCCGGTCGAGTTCGAGCGCCTGGTCACTGGTGAGGATCCGGCGGCCGAGTTCGATGCCGGGCAGTTCCCGCGGATACGATCCGGTGGCCAGTACGAGTGATGTTCCGGTATAGCGGGTTCCGTCGACGTCGATGCTTCGCCCACCGACGTACGTTCCGTATCCGTTGACGATAGTGATCTTGTGTTGCGCCAACAAACCTTGCAGACCGCTGTACAGCCGCTCGACTGTCCCGTTTTTGTAGTCGTGCACCTGCGCGATGTCGATGCCGTCAAAAGATGCCCGGACTCCGAATTGCTCACTGGTGCGTGCCGAGTCGGCGACCTCGGCGGAATGCAGCAGCGCCTTGGTCGGGATGCATCCGCGGTGCAGGCACGTTCCGCCGACCTTGTCCGCCTCGATCAGCGTGACCGACAATCCGAGTTGGGCGGCGCGGATGGCGCAGGCATAGCCGCCCGATCCTCCACCGAGGATCACGACATCAATGTGCTGTTCTGCAGTTGTCATCGGAGCCTTGGTCATCGGAGGCTTGGTCATCAGAGGCTTGGTCATCAGAGCCTTCCCAGGACGCGGATCGGGTTCTCGATGTAGTCACCGAACAGCCTCAGGAATCCACCGGCTTCGCCTCCGTCACAGACGCGGTGGTCGAAGCTCAACGAGATCTGAGTGACCTTACGGACGGTCAACTCGCCGTTCACCACCCACGGCTTGTCGATGATGCGTCCGATGCCGAGTATCGCCGCCTCGGGGTGGTTGATGATCGGAGTCGATCCGTCGACCCCGAATACCCCGTAGTTGTTGAGCGTGAACGTGCCGCCGGTCAGGCGGGCGGGTTCGAGTTTGCCGTCGCGCGCAAGGTCGGTGGTCACCCGAAGTGCTTGTGCGAGTTCGACAGTGCTCAGGGTATCGGCATTGCGAATGACCGGCACCATCAATCCCTTCGGTGTCTGTGCGGCGATTCCCAGGTGGATGCGGGCGTGTCGAACGATCTCGCCTCGAGCAGTATCGACCGACGAGTTCAGTTCGGGGTACTGCGCCAACGCCGCGATGGTCAGCCGAGCCAGGAGCGCCATCAGGCTGATCTTGTCGGAATCGGGCAGTGACTTGTTGATCTCGGCTCGCGCCGCCAACAGTTCGGTGGCGTCGACGTCGACCCAGGTTGTCGCGTCAGGGATCTCACGGCGGCTGGTGGACAGCTTGTCGGCCACCACCTTGCGAAGCCCCTTGATCGGGATGCGTTGGTCGCTCACGTGCGACGTTTCCGTCTCCGGGCCGGTGTTCGACCCGGCCTCGACGTCAGCGCGCGTTATCACCCCGCCGGCACCCGATCCGGAGAGCAAGGACAGGTCGATATCGTTGTCAAAGGCCAGTTTACGAACGATTGGTGAGATCACGCGTACCGACGAAGGAGTCCGACGTCGGCGTCTCGGTGCATCCTCGCTGGTGCCGTAGCCGATCAGGACGTTGCCCGAACCCGCGCGTTCCTCTTCACGGTAACGCTCGTGGTTGGCCGAAACGACCGCGTCGACACTGCCGCCACCACTCACAGTGATCAACGGCGTGCCCACCTTCAAGGTGTCGCCGTCCTTGCCATGTAATTCGACGACGGTCCCGGCGAACGGGATAGGCACGTCCACAGCAGCTTTCGCAGTCTCGACCTCGACGACGATCTGATCGATGGTGACCACGTCGCCGACCTTGACGTGCCACTCCGCGATATCGGCCTCGGCCAGACCTTCACCCAGGTCGGGGAGCATGAATACCTGATTGCTCATGCCGTCACCGCCCAACGGGTGTCCGGGGCGTCGTTCCACTGCAGACGGTCGACGGCGTCCAGGACCCGGTCGACGCTGGGCAGGTGGTGACGCTCGAGCTTCGGCGCGGGGTAGGGGATGTCGAATCCGCTGACCCTGAGCACCGGAGCGTGGAGATGGTGGAAGCATCGCTCCTGCACGCGAGCAGCAATTTCCGCAGCAACACCGGCAAAGCCCTGCGCTTCCTGGATGACGATGCAGCGTCCGGTCTTTCGCACCGACGCGGTGACCGTCTCGTCGTCGAACGGCACTATCGAGCGGATGTCGATCACCTCGATGTCGCGGCCCTCGGCCGCGGCGGCCTCGGCGGACTTCAGTGCAACCTCCACGGACGGGCCGTAGGCAATGAGCGTCGCGTCACGACCGGGGCGCCGGACGACGGCGCGACCGATCGGCCCACGTGCGGTCAGTTCGACGTCGGCTCGCGAGAAGTACAGCTTCTTGGGTTCGAGGAAGATGACCGGGTCGGGGTCCTCGATCGCCGAACGTAGCAGCGAGTACGCGTCTTCCACCGTGGACGGCGCCACGACCTTCAGGCCGGGGGTGTGTGCGTAGTAGCCCTCGCTGGAGTCACAGTGATGCTCCACCCCGCCGATACCGCCGGCAAAAGGAACACGGATGACTATCGGAATCGACAGTGCACCCTTGGTGCGGTTGCGGATCTTTGCGACGTGGGAGGCGATCTGCTCGAATGCCGGATAGGCAAACGCGTCGAACTGCATTTCCACGACCGGACGAAAACCGGCCATGGCCATGCCGATTGCGAATCCGATGATGCCGGACTCGGCGAGGGGAGTGTCGAAGCATCGGTCGTCGCCGAAGTCGCGGGTGAGGCCGTCGGTGACGCGGAAAACGCCGCCCAGGGTGCCGACGTCCTCACCGAAGACGACAACGTTGTCGTCCGCAGCCAGAGAGGCCCGTAGCGCGGTGTTGAGGGCCTGAGCCATCGTGAGCATGGGCATGGTCAGTGTCCCCCTGTGTCAGCGGCTTCGGCGGCAAGTTCGGTTTCGAGTTGGGCTTGTTGCTCACGCAATTGCGGTGTCTGCTCGGCGAAGACGTACCGGAACAGATCGAGCGGATCGTGCGGGCGGTCGACGTTCATGCCGGCGCGAAGTGTGGCGGCCTCGGTTTCTGCCTCTGCGGTCAGTGATTCCACGAACGCGTCGTCGATCAGATCGTGTGCGCGCAGATACTTTTCGAGACGCGGCAACGGGTCTCGCCCTAGCCAGCTTTCCACCTCGGCGCTGTCGCGGTAGCGGGTGGCGTCGTCGGCGTTGGTGTGTGCGTCGATGCGATAGGTGTGTGCCTCGACGATCACCGGCCCGTTTCCGCTGCGGACGAAGCGCGCCGCCTCGTCCATGACGGCCATCATCGCAACAGGATCGTTGCCGTCGACCTGCTCGCTGCCGATCCCGTAGCCGACACCCTTGTGCGCTAACGTCGGTGCTGCGCTTTGACGTGACAACGGCACGCTGATCGCAAATCCGTTGTTCTGCACCAGAAAGACGACCGGCGCCTTGAAGACGGCGGCGAAGTTCAGCGCTTCGTGGAAATCACCCTCACTGGTGGCCCCGTCGCCGCAGAGCGCCAGCGCGACGGTGTTCAGGCCCCGTCGGGACTCCCCGTAGGCCACCCCCGCTGCATGCAGCAATTGCGTTGCCAGCGGGGTGCACTGCGGCGCACTGCGCAGCGCTACCGGGTCGTACCCGCAGTGCCAGTCGCCGGCAAGCATGCTCAGAATCTGCACCGGATCGACACCCCGAGCAGCCAACGCCATCGAATCCCGATAGGTGGGGAAGAGCCAGTCACTCGGCTCCAGACTCATCGCTGCCGCGATCTGGCATGCCTCCTGCCCTCGCGAGGACGGATACACGGCCAAGCGCCCCTGTTTGGTCAGCGCCGTCGCCTGCTGGTCGAAACGTCTGCCCAGGAACATCTTTCGATACATCTCGATCAGGCGATCGTCGCTCGGTTTTGCGTAGCGGGCCTCGCTGCGCGTCAGTTCTCCAGCAGGGTCGAGGTACTGCACCGCGGAATCGGCCGGCAGGAACTTTTGATACCGCAGTTCCCCCAAGGGCTCGACAAGAGTCACTTCTACCTCCAGAAGACGTTGTGTCCATCAGTATTCGCACTTCGGCGACGTAATGGCAGAAGGCGTCGAAGATTCAAGACAAACGGCCTATCATGAGGATTCGGGCAGCAATATGTCCATCAACCGACTCGACTACCGAAGCAGGAATGGACAGATGGCCACCGAACCGCACGCTCTCGATGCGATCGACCGCCGCATCATCGCCGAACTGGTCGCAGACAGTCGCATCTCCATGCGTGCACTGGCCGAGAAGGCGCACATATCTCGCGCTCACGCCTACGTCCGCATCGAAAGGCTCGAGGACGCCGGAATCATCACCGGATTCACGACGCGGATCGCCCATGAGAAGGCCGGACTCGGCTCCTCGGCGTACGTGGCGCTCTCGATCAGGCAGCACTCGTGGCGAGGTCTGGCTGCGTCGTTGAAGGCACTGCCGTTTGTCGAGCACTTCTCCCTCCTCGGCGGCGACTTCGACGTTCTGGTGCTGGTTCGAGCCCCGGACAACCAGGAACTACGCCACACCGTTCTCGAAGAACTCCAGGGACTCGACGGGGTTCTCTCGACCAAAACGTGGCTGATCTTCGAAGAAGGCAACGGTCCGGGACCCAACTGGTTGCCCGGCTGATCCGTCTATAGTCGCCGTTAGCAGTTGCACATGGGAGGTGACTCGAATGACCCTGTACGGCCTGGGAATCGGTTGGCGTCCCGAGGTATCCGGAATCATCGCGCAGCTAGACGGCCTGGCATTCTGCGAAGTCATTGCCGAATCCATCGGAACCGAGATACCGCCGCACCTCGGTTCGCTGGGAGTTCCGGTGATCCCGCACGGAATCTCGCTCTCCCTTGGCGGGGCCGAGGCGGTAGATCAGGCTCGGGTCGATCACCTTGCGCATACAGCCCAGCTACTGGACGCCCCCTTGGCGAGCGAGCACATCGCATTCGTGCGGGCGGGCGGCATCGAGGCCGGGCACCTGCTCCCACCACCACGCACCTACGAAGCCGTCGACGCCTTGGTACGCAACATCACCCGGACTCAGGACGGTCTACCGGTGCCGTTTGCCGTCGAAAACGTTGCCGCCCTTTTCGACTGGCCCGACGACGAGTTGACCGAAGGGGAGTTTCTCTCGGAGATCGTCGACCGCACCGGGGCTCTGCTGGTTCTCGACATCGCGAACGTCTATGCCAATGCCCTCAACCGAGGGCGTGATCCCTGGGCCGAGCTGAGCCGGCTACCACTCGAGCGAATCGCATACTGCCACATCGCCGGTGGCAGCATCAGCGACGGCAAATACCACGACACGCATACCGATCCTGTGCCCGAAGCCGTGCTGGAACTCCTTGCGCAGTTCACCGCCGCCGGTCACCATCCCGCGATCATGCTCGAGCGCGACGGAAACTATCCGCCGGCACTGGAATTGCTCGACGAGCTCGATGCCATCGCCGACGCAGCGGGTCTGGATCGCATCACCGCGGGCACCGATTGGTCACGCACATGAGCACGCTCGGTGAGCGTCAAGAAGCGCTTATTCGCGCTCTGGTGGCAGGCGGCGAACTACCCGAAGGCTTCGACAAAGACGATGCTGCCGTTGTCTCGACGGCACTGCTCCGAAAGCGCGCAGGAGAAGTGGCGCACCACCTTCCGGTCGTGCGCCACACTCTCGGCGATCGCTATCTTCGGTTGTTCACAGCGTGGGCGGACGGACGGCCGAAGACGTCTTCGCACGCGGACGCCCAGGCTTTTGTCGCCCACCTCCAGGACATCGGCGAACTGCCTCGCTCGCCCTGGCATCAGAGGTTTCGAAGGCTCTTACGCAAGTGAGACAACGGCTTCGCTGGTGTACATGAGGAACGTCATCGATTCCTGGAAGTACAGCTCGACGGAGTTCGCATCGTGCGAGAGGTAACCGATGGACAGGTCCTGGCCCAGATGCAGTTCGTAGTCACCACCACGCGTCGACAGCAGGAAAGCGCCGTCGATGGCCGGGGCCCAGATGATCTCGCCGTCGAGAACGCGTCGCAGGTGCTCGCGGATGGGGTAGCCGTGATCGGAGGTCTCGTTGATCGCGGTGAACGCGTCTGCGTTCAGGAGCAATGAGTACGGTCCGTTGACACCGGCCAGGCGCAGTGACGTGATCGCCTGGCTGATGGCTTCCGGGTAGTCCTTGGCGTCGATGGGGAGCTTCAATTCCGGGTTGGAACCGCTCGCCCGCACGCCGGTAATGCTGGCTGCGGGGTATCCCTCGAAGATGGCGCGGTCCTCGGCGAACGCGATCTGCTTGGCGGCATCCTTGACCGGCTGCCAGTCGGAGTCCTTGGCGCCGCGTTCGACGTCGTCGATGGCCTGACGGCTGACGGTGAACGGGACCCGCAGTTCGATGACCGGCTGCGACTGACGAGCGTGTGCGATGACGCCGTCGGCCAAGGGATTGATCGGCACCTGATGTCCGAGCGGGATGGCCGCAAGATCGTCACCTGACGGGCCCTCCACGTCCACGACACGACGACCGGCGACGTGGCGCTTGAAGGTACGGCTCGCCTCTTCTTCGATCTCGGCCCAGGCTGCTGCCGAAATGGGTGCTAGGTCGCGGTGCAGGTTTGTCATTGCTGGGCACTCCTTTTGAGGCTGCCGATTCCGAGAGAACCGTCAGAGATGGGCGCTGTGAACGTCGATTCGGGAACGAGCCTGGTCGGCGCGTCCGGGGGATCGTCGAGAAAGTCCGCCGTCGGAACGAAGAAATTGATTCCGGTGACGGCGGTCGAGAAATCGAGAATGCGGTCGTAGTTGCCGACGGGATTCCCGATGAACATGTTGGTCAGCATCTGCTCGGTGACCGTCGGCGACGCCGAGTAACCGATGAAGTAGGTTCCCATTTCAGCGGAGCCGACGTGTCCGAACGGCATGTTGTCGCGCAGAATCTGGATCTGCTCACCGGATTCGTCTTCGATGACGGTGAGTGCGGTGTGCGAGTTGGCCGGTTTCGTGTCGTCGTCCATCTCGAGATCTTCGAGCTTGGAGCGTCCGATGACGTTCTCCTGCTCCTCGACGGGCAGTGAGTTCCACTCCGACATGTCGTGGAGGTACTTCTGGACGATGACGTAACTGCTGCCTGCGAAGTCCGGATCCTCGTCACCGACGGTGACCGCGACGTATGCGGCCTGCCCGGACGGGTTCTCGGTGCCGTCGACAAAACCCATGAGGTCGCGTTGTTCGAAGTACTTGAACCCGTGGACCTCGTCGATCACCGACGCGGCGCCGGCCAACCTGTTGGTCACAACCGTGGCGAACTCGAAGCACAGGTCCATCTGACGGGCCCGGATGTGGAACAACAGATCGCCCGGTGTGCGGGGAGCGTGGTGTTTGTCACCGGTCAACTCGACAAAAGGATGCAATTCTGCCGGCCGTGGACCCTCGAACAGACGGTCCCACGCATCCGAACCGATGCCGACGACGGCGGCCAAGCCACCGGCGGGAACCCGGAATCCGATCGAGCGTTGCAGCCCGGAAATATCCGCCAGAACGTCGTGAACTGCCTGCTCACCACCCTCGTCGATGGTGAAAACCAGGAAGATCGCAGCTTCGGTGAGCGGGGTCAGCAACGGCTGCGGTATCGCGGGAAGGGCCACTTCGGCCTCGTCGATCTCACTCGTTTCCGCCATGCAGACCAGTATGGACGATTCCGGCAGTCCCGGCATCAGTAGTGGGTAAGACGAGTGAAGGTGTCGCGTTACGGTGTCGCGGCCTGGGCGCCCGCGTCGAAGCCAGTCGGAATCTCGAAGATCTTTCCGTCGAACCCAGCGCGGTAGAGATGCCCGGCCGCGAATCCGGAAGTGCCACGCCCGTAGGTCAGCACACTCGACGCCTGCAGTCCGCTGGTGAGCGAGCAGTACTGGCCGGGTCCGTCGATCCGCCACACCTCACCACTGATGTCCGTGGGAACGATTGCGCGATCTCGCGAGTCCAGGGTCAAACCATCTGGAGCAGAGAAGGTTTCGAGACCGCCGAGATCGACCAACGATTCCGAATACCCTGGATTGTCGACGGAGATGCGGCTGACACCCGGGTTTGCGAACGTGCGCGAGACGTAGAGCCAGCGATTATCGGCGCTCAGGGCTGCGCCGTTTGCACTCGGGAAGGTCGCCCACGCCGGGTCGACGGCACCGCCTGGACTGACCTTACCGATCAACGAACCGAAATCGTTGGTGGCATAGATCGTTCCGTCGTGCGCGACGGCGAGGCCGTTTGCAGCGCTCAGACCACCGGCGATCGGCGTCACGGCACCCGAGTTCACGTCCACCCGCGCGACCGACGCAGCACGCGTCAGATCGCCGATCAGCACGCCGGCGTTTGCTCCGGTTCCCACCAGCAGTGAACCGTCCGGGCTCCACGCGAGTGCGCCCGCACCGCCGGGAACCGTCGCGATCGGAACTGCGGCCTGACCAGGCGCGTCGACGCGGAAGATTCGACCACTCACCAGGTCTGTCGTGTACAGGCGACCCTGCCCGTCCACGGTGACACCCTCGAGGGCCGCGCCCGGAATCTGGGCGCTGAGGATTGCGGGGGACGAGCCAGGGCAGGGCGGCGCGGCCGCGGCACCGGACACACCCAGAGCCAGAAGCGAACCGGCAACAAGAGCACCGGTGATACCTACCCGAATACCGCGATCGAAGATCCTGGTGCGCATCTGCGCAACGCTAGACCTTCGGCCCGATTTCGCCTAGAGCGACCGAAGGAAAGAGATCAAAAGTTCATTGACCTCGGAAGCACGTTCCTGCTGTACGAAGTGCCCCGCGCCGCCGAGAAGGTGCAGACCCCGCAGGTCGGGGACGGTGTCCTTCATGCGGTCCAATGCCTTGGGGCCGCTCATCGCGATGACCGGATCCTCGGCGCCCGCGACGAAGAGCGTCGGGACGTTCACGTGCGCGCCGTCCAGATCCGCACTGCGTTCCCAATTGGCGTCATACGCTCGGTACCAGTTCAAACCACCGGTGAAACCTGTTGCAGTAAAGGCCTTTACATAAACATCCAGATCATCCTCGGTGAGCCACGACCACGGCAATGCAGGCGCCTCGGGCAGTACGTCGAGGTAGCCGTTTCCTTCGGCCGGGTTCTTCCAGACGTCGAGGTACCGGTAAGCCCCGGAGAGGGCATGGAAAAGCCGCTGAAGAAACTCACGTGGACGGGCGTCGAGTTCGCGCTCCGCGACACCCGGTTCCTGGAAATAGTGAATGTGCAGAAAATGCTTGCGCGCCATCGCGGCGTAGATGGTCGAGGGTTTTGTGGGAAACCGGTCAGGCGCATAGGGGACCGCCAACGAGACAAGCCCCGCAACACGATCGGGATGGCGCAGAGCGGTGGTCCACGCGACCGGCGCGCCGAAATCGTGGCCGACGAACACCGCTTTGTCGATTCCGAGAGCGTCGAGTAGATCGATCAGCCGGTTCGCGACGGCATCGTTGGTGTAGTCCTCGACCGCTTCGGGGCGGGTAGTGCCGCCGTAACCGGGCATGTCGAGTGCGATCGCCCGAAAACCCGCTTCCGTCAACGCTGTCGACTGATGCCGATAGCTGTACCCGAGGCCGGGAAAGCCGTGGCACATAACCACAGCTGTCCCCGAACCGGAATCGTCAATCTGCCAACGGAATCCGTCGACATCGATCGTCTTGACCGTCATGTCAGGCGGTGATCATGTCTTCCTGGTTCCAGAATGCACGCATCGACAGGATCTTGCCGTCGTCGTCGAAGGTCATGACGTCGATGGGTGCGATGGTCAGAGTCTGCTCGCCGAGCTTGGTGATCAGCGAGAAGTGGAATGCCGCTTCGTTTCCGGCGATGCGGAGGGTCTGAAGGTGAGCTTCCTGGTCGAAATTCTCGATCACGGAGTAGAACTCGAGAATGGACTCGCGGGTGGTGCGAACGTCGGTACCAACCGGGTCTTCAACGGTTGCACCCTCGGCATACAGGGCCACAACCTGGGCGGCAGTGCCCGTGGCAACTGTCTCGATGTAGGCGTCGACGGTCTTGCGGATTACCTCTGCGGACGGTGCCATGGTCTACCCCTCGTAGTTAGAACAGGTTCTAATTCTGAGGATAACCTACGTCTCTGGTCCACGGGTCAGGTTTCGAGCACCTTGCGCAGGCGAGCCTTCTTCCGGTTCTCCCGGACGATCCAGACGACATCGGCGTCATCCGACGCCTCCAGGGAGACGAATGCCGGCAGGGCATTCTCCGGATCCGCCGCGACCGCGACGCTCCAGCAGTATCCGAGCGCCTGCCGGAGAGTACGTGTGTCGGCCTCACGCCGGGAATCAGCTGGTTGCGAGACGATCCACTCGGTAGCGTCTCGGCACACCCGGACGGCCAACACAGCGTTGGTCCTGTCCTTCAGCAACCGTGGCTCGCAGATCCCGGCAGCCGCTGCGCGCAGCGTCAAAGGATGGGCCGAGCGTGCCCACTGCTCGATGATCGCCCGGAACAATTCCGGATCCGTGTCGCCTATCGCTTGAACAGCCATCGCGGCAGCTTCACGTGCACGCCACGAAGCACTGGTGGTCGCCTCCGTCAGACTGTCCAGAACAGCCTCGTCGCGCGAACGAACAAGAATGAATCCGAGCCCGACGATCCCACAACAGCGGATGTATTCGTCTTCGGACTCCACCGCCTGCAGGATGTCGTCGCTGTCGGCGCCGCGCGCGAACTCGAGCATTAACTCCACAGTTCATCGCCGTCCAGATCCGCGAATGTCATGGGCGTCCTTTCCTCAGTACACCCAATCCTGTCAGCCCGGATCTACACGCGCAGCATTTCCGATCAGTGAGCAGGGAGAAGGGACGTCTCCTGCGCCGCGCCGTCTTCTGCGCCGATCTGGACGATGTTTCGCGGCAGGAATACGGCTGCGATCGCACCGAGAACTGCTGCAGCAGCACCGATCAGGAACGCGATACGCATGCCCTCGTCGGTGTAGAACACAGCGCCCTCCATCGCCATCGCGATGTGCGAGTTCAAGACCGTGAAGGCGATGACGGGAAGCACTGCGGGGAAGATGCTCTGGAAGACCGCAACCATGCTCGCCGTGGTTGCCTGCAACTGCGGCGGCACTGCCTCGATGAGCAGGTTCGGAATGGAGGCGTAACCCATACCCATACCGACACCGAAGATTCCGGCAAAGATGATGAGCAGCGGCTTGTTGTCGTGAATGGTGGCCGTCAAGGTGAATCCGACTGCCATGAGGATCATTCCGATGATCATCAGCATGCGGGGTCGAATGTTGCGGCCGACCAGGAAGCCCACGATCAAGCCGCCGACCACCACCATGCCGCCAAGGGGCGCCTGGAAGATCGCGAATCCTTCTGCCGTGACGCCGAATCCGTATCCCAGGCCGAGAACTGCTGGCGTCATCACCATCATCGGCAGCAAAATCGTGAAGACTCCCGACGCGCCGTAGCAGAACCCGGCACCGACGGCGGTGAGCATCACCGAACGCTTGCCGAAGTAGCGCAGGTCGATCAAGGGCTCACGGATGGCTCGGGCAGAGGCAACCCACGCCACCAGCAGTGCGACGCCACCGATCAGATAGGCCAGCGTCGAACCGTTCTTCCAGCCCCAGGTCGGTCCGAAGCTGACGCCGATCAGAATTCCGGCGATGCCCGATCCGAGTAGTACCGCACCGATCAGGTCCAGCGAAGAACGCAGTCGTACAGCTGATTCCGCCGTCGAAGCGAAGATCATGCCGCCGAGCAAAACCAAACCGATGACGAAGAACCAGAAGATGCTCCGGAACCCGTGGTTGTCGATCAACCAACCGGTGAGGAACGGCGCCGGAATAGCGATCAGGCCCATGCCGGAGGTTGCAATACTTACAGCCAGCGCAACGGTTTTCGGCGGAAAGACATCTCGAATGAGGGAGTAGCTCAGGAAGAGGCAGGGAACGAGCAGACCAGTCAGGGACCGGCCCAGAATCAAGACGGCATAGCTCGGCGCAATCGCCGAAATGAAGGAACCGACCGCTGCGCCGGCGACCGCAAAGAGCAGGACTTTTCGTTTGCCGTACATATCTGCGAGCTTGCCGAGCAGCGGAGACGCGACCGCCCCCAGCAGCAGGAACGACGTGAGCAGCCAAGCGCCCTGCGTTGTTTGATAATGCACCGAGATGGCGGGCAGCGCCGTGGAAATCATCATGTAGCTCACCGCGAGCATTTCGAGAAGAAGAACGATCGACGCCAGCGAGAACACCAGTCGCGGAGTCCACCGCTCCGGTATCGACGTCGATTCGGGCAGACTGGGAGACGAACCGTCGCTGTGGACATGAGACGCCATGGCTGAAGAATCCTTTCGGGACACCTGCGAATTCGATTGACCCCCTGCCGAATACCGTCGGCCGGGGCCTTGCGGGGAAGTGCAGTGGAACGACAGCTACCACTCTCGGCAACGTGTTACCTGCATCACAGCCCTCGCGTCGAACGCGCGCTACAGAATGTTCCGCGGAGCGGGACAATCAGGACAACGACTGATTGGCACCCCGGATACAGCCCCAGATACAACTGTGCGCCGTTTCGGTAGCGGTAACTACCAAAACGGCGCACGTGCGCGAAGCGCCTACAGAACTATGTTCACCATCTTGCCCGGCACAACGATCACCTTGCGCGGTGCTTTGCCCTCGAGCAGAGCGACGATCTTCTCGTCCGCCAGGGCGATCTCCTCGACAGCCTTGCGATCGGCATCCGCCGGCACGCTGATGCGGCTACGAACCTTGCCGTTGACCTGGATCGGGTACTCGACGGTGTCCTCGACAAGCCACTTCTCCTCGACAGCGGGGAAGGGGCCGTGTGCAAGAGATTCCGTGTGTCCAAGACGCGACCACAGCTCTTCCGCGAGGTGCGGCGCCAGGGGAGCGAGCATTAACACCAACGGCTCGACGGCAGCACGGGGCGCGCCACCCGGGAAGGCCTTGGTGAGGTGGTTGTTGTACTCGATCAGCTTCGCAGCGGCCGTGTTGTCGCGCAGCGCGGTGTAATCCTCGATGACACCGGAAATCGCCTTGTTGAGCGCACGCAGCGTTTCCTCACCAGGAGCTTCGTCGGTGACACGGGGCTTGCCGGTCTCCTCGTCGATGACGACGCGCCACACTCGCTGCAGGAATCGAGCAGCACCGACGACGTCCTTGGTCGCCCACGGACGCGAGGTGTCCAGCGGACCCATCGACATCTCGTACACACGCAAGGTGTCTGCACCGAACTCGGCGCAGATCTCGTCCGGCGCAACGGCATTCTTGAGGCTCTTGCCCATCTTGCCGTACTCGCGGTTGACCTCGGCGCCCTCGAAGAAGAACTTGCCGTCACGCTCGACGACCTCTTCCGCGGGCACGTAGACGCCGCGGGCATCGGTGTACGCGAATGCCTGGATGTAGCCCTGGTTGTAGAGGCGACGGTACGGCTCGCTCGAGGACACGTAGCCCAGGTCGAACAGAACCTTGTGCCAGAAGCGCGAGTACAGCAGGTGCAGCACCGCATGCTCGACGCCGCCGACGTACAGGTCGACTCCACCGGGATCGTTGGGGCCGTGCAGTTCCGGACGCGGACCCGTCCAGTACGCCTCGTTCTGCGGATCGCAGAAGGCGTCCTGGTTGGTGGGATCGATGTAGCGCAGCTGGTACCACGAGCTACCTGCCCACTGCGGCATGACGTTGGTGTCGCGGTGGTAGGTCTGCAGACCGTCGCCGAGATCGAGCTCGACGTTGACCCAGTCGGTCGCCTTGTTCAGCGGGGGAGAGGGCTCGGAGTTGGCGTCGTCCGGATCGAAGGACACCGGTGCGTAGTCCTCGACCTCCGGAAGCACCACGGGCAGAGCCGAATCCGGCAGGGCGTGTGCGTTGCCGTCCGCGTCGTAGACGATCGGGAAAGGCTCGCCCCAGTAACGCTGACGCGCGAAAAGCCAGTCGCGCAGCTTGTACTGGATAGTGCCCTTGCCCTGGCCGCTCTCCTCGAGGCGGCTGATGACGGTCGCCTTGGCCTCGGCCACGTCCAAACCGTCGAGGTAGTCGGAGTTCACCAGCGGGCCGTCACCGGAGTACGCAGCCTCCGAAACATCGCCACCGGCAATAACTTCGAGAATTTCCAGTCCGAACGCGTTCGCGAACTCCCAGTCGCGGTGATCGTGTCCTGGAACTGCCATGATCGCGCCGGTGCCGTAGCCCGTCAGAACGTAATCGGCGATGAAGATCGGGACCTTGTGGCCGTTGACCGGATTGACGGCGTAGGAACCGAGGAAGACGCCCGTCTTCTCCTTGTTTTCCTGACGCTCCAAGTCGGTCTTGGCGGCAATCGACTTACGGTATGCAGCAACAGCTTCCGCCGGCGTCGTGGCACCGCCAGTCCAGCGTGCGTCGACACCTTCGGGCCACTCGTCCGCGACGAGCTTGTCCACCAAGTCGTGCTCAGGAGCCAGCGTCACATAGGTGGCGCCGAACAGCGTGTCAGGGCGCGTCGTGAACACATCGACGCCGTACTCGCCTGCGGCAAAGGTAACTTCGGCGCCGTAGGAGCGTCCGATCCAGTTGCGCTGCATGGCCTTGACTTTGTCCGGCCAATCCAGGTACTCGAGATCGTCGACCAGGCGATCGGAGTACGCGGTGATGCGCATCATCCACTGCTGGAGGTGCTTTCGGAACACGGGGAAGTTTCCGCGGTCACTACGACCGTCGGCGGTGACTTCCTCGTTGGCCAGCACGGTGCCCAAGCCGGGGCACCAGTTGACCATCGAATCCGACTGGTAGACAAGGCGGTACGAGTCGACGACCTTTGCCTTCTCGGCGACTGTCAGCGACGCCCACTCGCGTCCGTCTTCCAGAGCACGCTCACCGGAATCGAACTCGGCTTCCAGCTCGGAGATACGACGGGCCTTGCCTGCAGCCTTGTCGTACCAGGCGCCGTGGATCTGCAGGAAGATCCACTGCGTCCAGTGGTAGAAGTCGACGTCCGTCGTCGCGAGGCTACGACGCTCGTCGTGCCCCAGACCCAGGCGTCGCAGCTGGCGCTTCATGTTGGCGATGTTGGACTCGGTGGTCGTCCGCGGGTGGGTACCCGTCTGTACGGCGTACTGCTCGGCCGGGAGACCGAAGGCGTCGTAACCGAGGGTGTGCAGGACATTGCGCCCCTGCATGCGATGGAAGCGCGCGAAGACGTCCGTAGCGATGTATCCGAGCGGGTGACCGACGTGCAGGCCCGAACCCGAGGGGTACGGGAACATGTCCTGAACAAAGAGCTTGTCGGCGGGAACACCGTCGGGCGAGGAGAGCGGACCGACCGGATTAGGCGCGTTGAACGTGCCGTCCTCACTCCAGCGGTCCTGCCAGTGCTGCTCGATCTGGCCGGCGAGCTCCGCGGTGTAGCGGTGCTGCGGAGTTGCGTCGGCTGGTGAATCGGGGGACTGCGGAGACTCGGTCACTGTGGTCGCTATCTACTTGGCTGACGGAAATACCGATAACCAGGGTAGAGCCTGTGCGACCCGGGCATACCATCAACTCCACTCGCGCCTATCCTGTATGGGTGATCGTTGTCGCTGTGGTGCTATTCGTGCTCGCTGTCGCCGTCGGTGGAGTTGGTGTCGCCGGTCTGATCGGCAAACTCCCGCGCAACCGCTGGGCCGGTGTCCGCACCGAGGATTCCCTGCGGAGCGAGGAGTCGTTCGCCCTCGCCAACAAGGTGGCCGGTCCGACCATGCTCGCGGCCGCTGGAATGTTGGTCATAGGCGGAGTCGCAGCACTGACCATCGGCGGAGTCTTCGGCGTCGCGGTCGCGATCATCGCCGTCGTCGTCGCCGTCCTCACTGCCGGTTTCGGTGGAAGCATCGGCACCCGCGCGGCCGCCGCGCTCCCACAGCAGAGCGGATGCGGTAACGACTGCAACTGCGGCGGCCACTCCGAGCCTGCCGCAGACGAGCCGGTGGCGGAGACCCCCGAGGCCAAGGCGAACGCTGCCGCTTGCGGTACCGCTTCCTGCGGTGCCTGCGCACTCAAGGATGCTTGCCAGCCGGCTCATTGATTCACGTGAAACATCGCGTGGTCGACCCGGCCGGGGTCGTATTCGGACTAGTGGTTCCGCTGTTGTGTGCGGTCTTCGGCTTCGTCCTGACAAAAATTTGGGAGCCTCGCCTCCCGGAACAGATCGCGACTCACTGGACCACCACCTCGCCGGACGGCTTCTCCACCCCGTCGGCCAACGCATGGACCATTGCACTTTTGACACTGCTCTTCGGTGGCGGTCTCAGCGCGATTGCTGCTCTTGCTCCCGCGATGTTGATGATGCGTCGATTCATGTTGGTTGTCGGGCTGAGCGTGGTCGGGCTCATCACGACAGTGAACTTCGCTTTGCTCTACACCCAACTCGATGTCGCCGATCCGTCCACGACGTCACTCCCGCTGTGGTCTCTCGGTGTCGGCTTTGCAGTCGGCGGGGTGCTGGGGTGGATCGGCGCCTCGTTCCTGCGTGACTACCGCGTCCGCACTCTTGCCACGATCGAACCCTCGGCCGGGTTGCCGCGAAGCAGCTGCCCTCTACCTATCTCCGACGACGTCGGATTCAGCACCAAAGGCTCGGTGATCCTCACTGCGATCACTCTGGCGCCCGGAGTCATCATGGCGTTGGCGACCCGGTCACTATGGCCGCTGTTCATCTTCGGTGCACTCGGACTGCTCGTCGTCAGCCTGGTTCGCTTCCGGGTGATCGTCGACGAACGGGAAATTCGGGTCATCAACATGGGGATGGCTGCGATGACCTACGGCATCGACGAAGTTGTCGGAGCCGACGTCGCGGAGATCAAACCGTTCGCGGACTTCGGCGGCTGGGGACTCAAGACCAAGGGTCGTCGTAACTACGGCGTCGTCACCCGCACCGGGCCAGCGGTGGTCATCACGTTCGCCGGTGGCGACCGACTCACGATCACGACACCGAAGGCCGAAGACATCGCCGGGTCCCTCAATCGATTGGCAGACGCCCGGACTCGGTAACCGCCGAACCTGAACCGATCGCTTCCTGAGTCTTCTCGAGATACCCGCATGCCGCCGCCCTGGCTTTGGTGACATCGCGCTCGGCGATGGCTTCTGCAACTCCCTGATGATGCGAAGACGTCAGCGACGGCGGATGAACGCCTTCGGTCACCTCGTAGGTGGCGCGGACCGTTTCGAGGATTCCGGCAAACAGATCGGTCAGAACCGGATTGTGAGCGGCATCGACGACGGCAATGTGAAACGCCAGATCGACGTCGACGAAGTTCTCAGCCGGGACGTCACGCTTGGCGGCCAGCTCACGAAGTATCCGAACGTCGTCGTCGCTACGACGCTCACACGCCAACCGGACCGCTTCCATCTCGAGCGCACGACGCACTTCGAAGACGTATTTCATCTCGTCCACGGACGCGTGTTTGCCGAGCAGTCCGCCGATGTCGGTCCGAGCGCGCACGAAGGTCCCTGATCCGCGACGGATCTCCAGGACTCCCGTCGACGTCAGTGTCTTGATCGCTTCGCGCACGGTGTTCCGGCCGACGCCGAGAACACTCATCAGTTCCGGCTCGGTGGGAACACGGTTCCCGACGGTCCAGGCGCCGTCGGAGATCTGCGCGCGCATCCAATCGAGGGATTGCTCGTACGCGGACTCCTTGCGAACAACGGTCATCTACTCATCCTCACAGCATTCGCGACGATCATTCCACTCACCTACGATACGTAGGACGACCCATGTATTTTCGAACTCTGTCATCAGGAGGGGCTTCCCACGTCCGCCACAGCTGTCGCCACCGAAGAACGCACACGCCGCACCAATCGACACTTCTACGGCGTGGGCTACGTCCTCACCGTGATCCTTCTGGGCGCGAACATGCCCACCTCCGTCTACGGGCTGTACCGGACCGAGTTCGGATTCACGCCAACCATCCAGACGCTCATCTACGGCGTCTACGTCGCCGGCCTCGTTCCGGCGTTGCTGTTCTTCGGACCGCTGTCCGACGCCCTCGGCCGACGCACCGTGCTTCTGACTGCACTCGCGCTGAGCGTCGTCGGCACGCTCGTTCTGGCATTCGCCGACGCGACGGTGTGGTTGTTCGTCGGACGCGTTGCTCAGGGAATCGCGGTGGGCGCGGCCAGTGCGGCGGGCAGCGCCGCGTTGGTGGAGCAGGAACCGAAGTTCGATCACCGACGGGCAGCGCTCGTATCGACGGTGACGGGCGCGTTGGGTGGTGCACTCGGACCACTCGTGTCCGGTGCGATCGCCCAGTACCTTCCGCAACCGCTGCGGTTGCCGTATCTGATCTTCCTCGTCGCGTTCATCCCGGCACTGATCGTGTTGCTGCTACTGCCGCGGATCGGGGACATCACACGCCCGAAGCGGTTCTTCCAGATGCCACATGTTCCCGCCACCATTCGAGAGACGTTCTGGCTCAGCTCGCTCGCCGTCGCGCTGTCGTGGGGCGCTGTCGGACTCTTCCAGTCGGTGGTCCCGTCGTGGATGACCAGCCTGCTGAACATCGACAACCTCCTACTCGGCGGCGGAGCAGCTGCACTGGTCATGATCTGCTCGGTGATCGCGCAGCTCGGCGGAAGTCGCATGGACCCGCGGACGTCCGTCACCGCCGGCCTGGGAATCCTCGCTCTAGGAATGATCGGCCTACTCGTGGTCGACCTCGTCCCCAGCCTTGCGCTGCTGGGCGTCATCACCGTGGTGGTCGGCGCCGGGCACGGTCTGGCGTTTGCCGGCGGCATGAAACGCGTCAACGCCGCCGCCCGAATCCACGCCCGCGAGAGCCACGGCGGAGTCCTGGCGGCATTCTTCACCGTCAGCTACGCGGGACTGGCGATCCCGTCGATCATCGCGGGTATCGCCATCACCATCCAGGGAATGCAGACGGCCATCATCGAACTGTCGATCGTCGGGACGCTGCTGTGCCTGGCCGTGATGGGCTTCAACCTTCGTGGGGCTCGAGAGCCCGTCGACGCACGCCGTTATCCTTAGCCAGGTGAAGTTTCTCAGTAGGTTCTACATCGACGGGTTCATCCTCGGCATCATCATCGCCGGCGTGCTCGGAAGTGTGTTCCCGGTATCGGGTACCGCGGAGAGCATTCTGAACTGGGCCACCAAGATCGCCATCGGCTTCCTGTTCCTGCTCTACGGCGCACGGCTCTCGCCGCAGGAAGCCTGGAAGGGCGTCAAGCACTGGCGACTGCACACTGTCGTCCTTGCCGCGACGTTTGTGCTCTTCCCGCTGATCGGCCTTGCGCTGCGATTCCTGTCGCCGACCCTGATCAGCGACGAGCTCTACACCGGCATCCTCTACATGTGCCTCGTTCCGTCGACGGTTCAGTCGTCGATCGCGTTCACTTCGATCGCAAAGGGAAACGTCGCCGGCGCGATTGTCAGTGCGTCGTTCTCCAACCTGATCGGCGTCTTCGTCACCCCGTTGCTGGTGGTTCTGCTGATGAATACAACGGGCCAGGCGACGGTCGACTTCTCGTCGATCCTCGACATCGTCGTGCAACTGCTGATCCCGTTCATCGTGGGCCAGCTGATCCGCCCGCTGGTGATCGGATGGCTGCAGAAGTATGCCGAGCCCACCAAGTACGTCGATCGCGGATCGATCCTCCTCGTTGTCTTCGCCGCCTTCAGCGAGAGCATGAAAGAGGGGATCTGGAGCACCATCACGATCTGGCAGATCGTGATCCTCACAATCGTGTGCTGCCTGATCCTCGCGCTGGTTCTCGGCGTGACCACTCTCGCGGGGCGCAAGCTCGGGTTCGACCTTCCCGATCAGATCGTCATCATCTTCTGCGGGTCGAAGAAGTCCTTGGCGACAGGCCTACCGATGGCGGCTGTACTGTTCGCGGGCCAGCCCGTCGGCCTGATCGTGTTGCCGCTGATGATCTTCCATCAGATCCAACTGATCGTCTGTGCTGCGATGGCGCAACGCTTCGCGAATCGTGATCCGGTGAGCGTCAGCTAGCGAGCAACTCGCCTCGGGTCGCGTCGACGCAGCCACAACCGCCCTGCAGTTCAGCACAATCGATGGACAACGCATGGCGACTCGATGCCAGGTCGACGCAGTTCACGCCGGTGCATTCGAGTGATCCGTCCGCATGTCGCAGCAAAGAATCGTGGCAGTGATCGACATCCGAAACACAATCCGCGCACTGGATCTGACGCTCAGCGATCATTGCTGTCACCTCTCTCGAAAACGATGACACAGGAATATCATCGACCTCCGACAGATCAGTTTCGTTCCACTTCGATGGGATGGCTGGCCAGCATTGCCACGGGGAGCGGTTGGCGTCGTAGCACCCGTGCCCAAACATCGACTCGGGGCGGCGTCAGCACATCGGACGGCAGTGAGCTGATCACCATCCAGTCTTCACGTTCAAGTTCCGAATCCAGCTGCCCCAGAGTCCAACCCGAGTAACCGGCAAAAATGCGAATCCCTTCGACCAGAGGAGCGATGACCTCCGGGTCCGAGTCCAGATCCACCATGACAACTTTGCCGTCCACCCGCCGCAGGCCGGCGACGCCGTCGATCCGTGCACCGTTGCGAGCGATACCCAGGCAGAGCGCGGAGTCACGCTTGACGGGTCCACCGATGTACAGGGCGGAAGGATGCGCGGTCAGCGGTGACCACTGCGGCAACACGTTCTGCACGGCCGTCTCACTCGGCCGATTGACGATGACGCCAAGGCTCCCGGCGTCGTTGTGCTCGATCATGTAGATGACGGTGCGGCGAAATGCAGGTTCCGTGAGATCGGTCGACGACACCAACAAACTGCCCGGACGAACCTCCGGTTCTATCCAGGCCATTCGATCCTCGGGTTCTTCTGCGTGCGCCACAAAGACATCATCTCACCGACAACTGCGTGCGGAGGAACGAGACACAGGCGTGTTCAGGTCAGACCCGCCACATCGGCAAGTAGTGCCAGATGCCGCTCGAAAATCTCACTCGCATCGGTGAAGGTATCGCTTCCGTACTGCCCGAACACCTCGAAGTTCACCGAACCGAACAGCGATACCCAGACGAGAGTTGCGCGCACCGCAGCATCCGGCGGCAGGTCGGTGCCCAGTTCTTTCCGCACTCCCTCGAGGTCCGTTGCCAGCGTGTCACTCAGGTCCGGGCCCTCTCGCACCGTGAGTGCACCCGCGCGATGGGCGGCGTCGATGATCCCGATCAGCCGGGTCACGACGAGGGTGCCAGGGCCGGTGGTCTGCTCGCCCGGAGCGTCGTAACCGGGGACGGGGCTGCCGAACAGCAATCCGTATCGAGCCGGCTCCCGGATCGCCCAACTCCGGACGGCACGCCCGAGAGCAATGAACTGTCCGCGAAAATCTTCTGCTGCAACGGCATTCACGGCGGAGTCCACTTCCGCGCCCAGTTCCGTGTACCCGTCCACCACCAGCAAGGTCAGCAGTTCGTCACGACTGGCGACGTAGCGGTACACCGCTGAGGACACGACTCCCAGATCACGCGCGACGGCCCTCAAGGACAACGCGGCGGCGCCGACGGCAGCAAGATGCTCGCGCCCGATCCGGGTGATGTCCTGCAGCGTCTGTTCGCGCGCCCGCTCTCGGGGAGTCCCAACCATGAGTCCATCCTGCCCCATGACCGAGAGCACTATCAACAAAAGAGAGCACCGCTCTTGACAGCAATGAGGCGCGGGTGCATTCTTGAAAACGAGAGCAGTGCTCTCAGTTTACCCGAAACGAGAAGGAGCACACCATGTCGAACCTCGAAATCGTCACCGGAGCAGGACCCGTCGGATCCGCCGTCGCGCTACAGCTCGCCGAGCAGGGAATCAACGTCCGGCTCCTGACCAGGTCCGGCAGCGGGCCCGAGCACCCTCTGATCGACCGCCGACGCGTCGACGTCTCGGATTCCGAGGCCCTGCGCTCGGTCAGCGAGGGCGCCACGGCCATCTACCACTGCATCCACGCCGCCTACAACGCAGCCGATTGGGAGCGGGAACTCCCGGCGGCCGAGAAGGTTGTGCTCGACGCAGCCGCATCCATCGGAGCCGTCGTGGTCTTCCCCGAAAGCCTCTACGCCTACAACTCCGACACCCTGATGACCGAATCCGATCCACGCAACGCCACCGGCGGCAAGCGCGGAGTGCGCACCGCGCTGCTGCGCGCTCGCGAGGCCTCCGCAACACCCACCGTCAGCGTCGTGGCCTCGGACTTCTTCGGCCCCCGCGTCCGCACCGCCCACGCCGGCGAGCGCATGGTTCCGAAGGTCATGGCAGGTAAGAAGATTCGTGTCATCGGTTCCGCCGACCAGCCGCACTCCTTCACCTACATCCCCGATCTCGCGGCGGCGATGATCGCAGCAGCACACAACCCCGAACTCTGGAACTCCGTCATCCACGCACCCACCGGCCCCGCGCTCACTCAGCGCAAAATCGCCGAGGCCTTCGCCCGAGCCGCCGGGGCGACCCCCGCCAAGGTGGGTGTCCTGCCCGCCTGGGTGCTCGACGCCGTCGGCAAGATCAACACCGACAGCCGCGAACTCGCGGAGATGAACTACCAGTTCACCAAGCCGTTTGTCATGGACTCGAGTGCCAGCGAAGTGCTGCTCGGACTCTCGCCGATGCCGCTCGATCAGGCCGCCGAAGAGACCGTCGTGTGGTGGCGCGCGGAACAGGCTCGCACCGCTGCTGCCTGAACCTGCAGGTGGGGCTCTTGACGCAAGAACGGAACGGGTGTTCACTTCTTCACATGGCCTATCGCCGCACTCCGGCAGTACAAGAAAGACTGGACGCCCAACGCGCCCGACTGCTCGACGCGGCCACGACGGCAGTGGCAACCCACGGTTATGCGGGGTGTTCCATCGCCGCGGTGGCCAAGAACGCCGGCGTCGCCACCGGGACGCTGTATCGACATTTCGACGGCAAGGGTGAATTGTTCGCCGAAGTGTTCCAATCTGTCTGCAGCCGTGAGGTATCCGCGGCCCGCGACGCCGGAGACAATGCCCGAAGTCTGGAAGGCAACCACCGCTCCGCGGTATCGGCGTCGGTTCGCACCTTCGCAGAACGTGCCATGCGTGCACCGGTTCTCGCCTATGCACTGCTGGTGGAACCGGTGGATCCACTCGTCGACGAACAGCGACTCATGTTTCGCGAATCGTTCCGCGATTGCCTGGCCACCGCAATTCGCTCGGCAGTCGACACCGGTGAGATACCTTCGCAGGACGCCACTCTGACGGCAGCGTGCATCGTCGGGGCAATCGGCGAGGCCCTGATCCTTCCGCTGCGCGGCGGCACCACGGATCCCGCTGCGATCGATGCCATCCTCGCCTTCACCCTTCGATCGTTAGGGAGTTTCGATGACACCCACGCATGAAGTCACCAATCAGGTACCGCCCCTGATCGATTACGACGCAGCCGAATACGCGCCGATCCTCGAGGCATTACACCGCGAGGGAGCTTCGGACGCAGCCGAAGAGGTTCATCGCGTCGGGGTCCGCGCCGGCAGCGCGCAAGCTCAGGAGTGGGGCGACCTGGCCGAGGAGCACCCACCTGTCCTGAGAACCCACGACCGCTACGGCAACCGCATCGACGAGGTCCGCTACGACCCTGCCTATCACCAACTCATGAGCACCGCAGTGGAATTGGGATTGCACGGCGCTCCGTGGGTTGACCCGAATCCACACGCACACCTCGTCCGCGCCGCGAAGATGGCCGTGTGGGGTCAAACCGACGCCGGCCACGGCTGCCCCATCTCCATGACGTACGCCGTGATCCCAGCGCTGCGGCACAACGCGGATCTTGCCGCTCAGTACGAACCCCTCCTGACCACCCGCCACTACGATTCGGCGCTGAAAGCTCCCCTCACCAAACCCGGATTGATCGCCGGTATGTCGATGACGGAAAAACAGGGCGGTTCGGACGTGCGTGCCGGAACCACAAGGGCAGTGCCACAATCCGACGGCAGCTATCTCCTGACAGGCCACAAGTGGTTCACCTCCGCACCGATGTCGGACGTGTTCCTCGTCCTCGCCCAGGCGCCGGGCGGTCTGTCGTGCTTCTTCCTTCCTCGGGTCCTGCCGGACGGCTCGCTCAACAACATGTACCTGCAGCGTCTGAAGGACAAGTTGGGAAATCCTTCCAACGCGAGCAGCGAGGTCGAGTACCGCGACGCTCTCGCGTGGATRGTGGGCGAGGAAGGCCGGGGCGTGCGCACCATCATCGAGATGGTCAACATGACCAGGTTGGACTGCACGATCGGCACGGCCACCGGCATGCGCGTCGGCACTCTGCAGGCAGTTCACCATGCGAATCATCGAAGTGCGTTCGGCGCCAACCTGATCGACCAACCTTTGATGCGCAATGTTCTCGCAGATCTGGCGGTGGAATCGGAAGCGTCGACTACCGTCGCGATGTGGCTGGCCGCGCTGACCGACCGCGCAACGTCGGGCGATGCCCACGCGGGCGCACTACGACGCATTTCATTGGCCGTGAGCAAGTACTTCGTCTGCAAGCGCGGACCGATCCACGCTGCCGAGGCACTCGAGTGTCTGGGCGGAAACGGATACGTGGAGGAATCCCGGATGCCGCGCCTCTATCGCGAGGCTCCGCTGCTCTCGGTGTGGGAAGGGTCGGGCAACGTCGCGGCGCTCGACACTCTGCGGGCGATGGCGAAGCAACCCGAAACGCTGCAGGTGTTCTTCGACGAACTGAAACAAGCGAGTGGCGTGGACGCCCGCTTCGATCAGACCGTGCGGGATCTCGAGGTGGCATTCGGCGATTTCGACGACATCGAATACCGGGCACGAAAGATCGTCGGTGACATGGCACTCGCACTGCAAGCCTCGCTGCTGCTCCGCTACGGGCACCCCGCGGTGGCCGACGCATTCTGCGCGAGTCGGCTCGGAGATAGCTGGGGGAGCGTGTTCGGAACCCTGCCGAGGGGGATCGACATCGCGCCGATCCTCGAGCGGGCCACCGTCAAGATCGGCGCCTGACCCACCCACTACAGTTTCCGCTTATGAACCGAGCCTCGAACCGCCGCGAGGCCTGGCAGCGCGTACTGCACACCCTGCGTGAATCACCCGGCCTGGGAAGGCTGGCGCTCGTCCGCTTTTCCAGCCAGTTCGGCGACGGAATGTTCCAGGCCGCGCTCGGCGGCGCAATCCTCTTCAACCCGGAACGTGAAACCGATCCGGTGGCGATAGCGGCCGGCTTTGCCGTACTGCTCCTTCCCTATTCGGTGATCGGCCCCTTTGCCGGCGCTCTGCTGGATCGTTGGGACCGCCGCCTGGTGCTCCTGTGGGCGAGTGTGCTCCGCGGGCTCTTCATCCTGACCACCGCGGTGCTGCTGGTCGCCGGCGGCGGTGACACTCTGTTGTTGACGTGTGCGCTTGCTGCGATCGGGGTCAGCCGCTTTGTCGGGGCAGGCGTATCCGCAGCCCTGCCGAAGGTCGTTCGACAATCGTGGCTGGTGGCAACCAATTCCGTTCTCACAACGGCTGGTTCGGTGGTAGCCGCTCTTGGTGCTTCGGCAGCGGTGGCGATCATCGGCGTGATCGGCGCGGGGGATCGAGCGTCAGGCGCCGCCGTGGCCATCGCAGCACTGGGATCGGTGATCGCAGCCCTCGCCGCGGCCAGGTTCACCGCCCGCTCACTTGGTCCAGTGGCCGACGAAGTGATTCGTGCCAGCGCCGTCCGTTCGGTAACGGCCGGACTGCGCACCGGGGCAACCGCTGTCTGGGAGGCGCCTGGCGTCACCACGGCAATGATCGGGATCGGAGCGCACCGCATCTGCTTCGGCATCAACACCCTCATCATGGTGCTGGTCCTACGCGACACCTCGAACGGCTCCCAATTACCTGGAGGGATGGCCGGATTCGGCGTCGCCGTCGGTGCAACGGCCATCGGAATGCTGATCGCGGCATTGATCACACCGTTCCTCATCCCGCGGATCGGTCGCTCAAGGACGATCACGTACGCCCTGGTGTGCGCGGTGGCCGTCCAGCTCGTCTTCGTGACCACCCTGACGCAGGGATCGCTGCTGATCGCCGCCTTCCTGCTCGGCATCGCCGGGCAGTCCGTGAAACTCAGCGGCGACGCGGCCATGCAGATCGATATCGACGACGACCGTCGTGGCCAGGTATTCGCCTTGCAGGACACCGTGTTCAACGTCGCGTTCATCGGTGCGATCGCGGCAGCGTCGACGGTGATCGCACCCGACGGCAAGAGCGTCGGCCTGGCCCTTGCCGGCGCGGGTGTCTATGCCGCCGGATTGTCAGCGGTGCTGCTCAACCGCAAGAAACGAGAAACTAGCCCTGCTGGGTAGCCCACCACTTCAGCAGTTCGGCTTCGGCCTCGTCACGCTCGAGCGGGCCGCGATCCAGACGTAGTTCCTTGAGGAACGTCCATGCCTTGCCCACCTGCGGGCCGGCCGGGATGTTGAGCAGTTCCATGATGGCGTTGCCGTCGAGGTCCGGACGCACGCGAGCGAGGTCTTCCTGCTCCGCGATGCGCGCAATCCGCTCTTCGATGTCGTCGTACGTGGCCTGCAACTGCGCGGCGCGGCGCTTGTTACGCGTGGTGCAGTCGGCCCGGACGAGCTTGTGCAGCCGGGGGAGCAGCTCGCCCGCGTCGGTGACGTACCGCCGCACTGCCGAATCGGTCCACTGTCCCTTGCCGTAGCCGTGAAAACGCAAGTGCAGGAACACGAGCTGCGAAACGTCGTCGACCATCTGCTTCGAGAATTTCAAGGCACGCATGCGCTTGCGCACCAGCTTGGCGCCAACCACCTCGTGGTGGTGGAAGCTGACGCCACCGCCTGGCTCGTTACGCTTGGTATCCGGCTTGCCGATGTCGTGAAGCAGTGCAGCCCAACGCAATACGAGGTCGGGATCGCCTTCTTCGAGATCGATCGCCTGCTGGAGCACGGTGAGGGAGTGCTGGTAGACGTCCTTGTGTTGGTGATGCTCGTCGATCTCGAGCTTCATCTGCGGAACCTCGGGCAGCACGTATGCAGCCAGTCCGGAGTCGACCATCATGTTGATGCCGTCCACCGGGTACATGCCCAGCATCATTTTGTTCAGCTCCACCTGCACACGCTCGGCGGTGATCCTTTCGATCTGCGACGCCATCTCTTTGATGGCCTCGAAAACGCGATTGTTCAACGTGAAACCAAGCTGCGAGACGAACCTGGCTGCGCGCAGCATCCGCAGCGGATCGTCGTTGAACGAGTTCTCCGGCGCCGACGGCGTATCGAGTTCCCCGGCCAGCAGGGCGTCCATGCCGTTCAGCGGATCGACAAACGTGTAGGAACCGTCCGCGCCGATCTTCATCGCCATCGCGTTGACGGTGAAATCGCGGCGCACCAGATCGTCGGCCAACGTCGTTCCGTACTCGACTATCGGATTACGCGAGACACGGTCGTAAGCGTCGGCCCGGAAGGTCGTGATCTCGATCTCCTGGCCGTGCTTGATGGCGCTGATGGTCCCGAACTCGATGCCGGTGTCCCACTGCTTGTCCACCCAGCCCTTGAGCAGAGCCTGAACCTTCTCCGGCCTGGCGTCCGTCGTGAAGTCCAGATCGCCACTGAAGCGGCCGAGGATCGCGTCGCGAACACTGCCACCCACCAGGAACAGCTCGTGACCGGCCTCGGCAAAACGCTCACCGAGCGGGTTCAACACGTCGGACAACGTGCCGAGCGTTGCAGTGGCGTCGGCAAGCAGTCGTAGGCGGCGATCAGCGTCGGAGGTAGGGACAGTCACGTGAAAGGAGCTTACTTAAGGTGCGCAAATAGCAGAACGCGCATACGAACGCGATAGACCGCTTTGCGCGGGTTACCGGGCAACGCTGCAAGGCCAACTAGTATCGATGAGGTGTCTGGTGCCGAACGAACAAACAGGAGTCGCCGCAACCCGCGGCGTCGACCTGCCGTCGGCAACCCCGATAAACCTTTGATGCGAACCGTCCGTGAAACTTCTGCGGGCGGCTTGGTCGTCGACGGCTGGGGCGGACCTCCCGAACGCCTCTGCGCTGCACTGATCGGCCGAACCGACCGCCGCGGACGCCTGCTCTGGTCGCTACCCAAGGGCCATATCGAGCAAGGTGAGACGGCCGAACAGACCGCAATGCGTGAGGTCGAAGAAGAAACCGGTATCCAGGGAACCGTCCTGGCACCGCTGGGCAGCATCGACTACTGGTTCGTGACCGAAGGTCGACGCGTCCACAAGACCGTGCACCACTATCTCCTCCGCTTTCTCGGCGGTGAACTCTCCGACGAGGACATCGAGGTCACCGAAGTCGCCTGGGTGCCGCTGACGGAACTGCACAAGCGACTCGCATACGCCGACGAGCGCAAGCTGGCCGAACTTGCATCGCAGATGATCGCTGAAATGCCGCGACCTGAAATGCACCGACCTGAAATCCCGCGAGTACAGCACCCGAAGGAACCGGACGCCGGATGAGAATGGCTCTGCGGCGGGCCGGTGTGGCCGCTTTGGTGATGGCCGCTGTCGGTTTCGGGCCCGCGACGACGGCCGTCTCCTGGGCCGCTCCGTCCAGCCAGCCCAGTGAGCGCGCCCCGGCGCGAAACACCAACGATGCCAAATTTCTGCAGCTGACCATCGACTCCACCGCACCGACCACCGTGACGACAACCAGCGACCGCAACGTCGTGGTCAAGGGCACGGTGAAGAACGTCGGTGACCGTCCCGTCGAGGACGTCGGAGTGAGGCTGCAACGCGCTCCCGCGATCGACTCCAGTTCGGACGTGCGCGCAGCACTCGATTTCGACCAGGCTGTTTTCGACACGGTCGGCGAATTCGACACCGTTGCCACCACCCTCGACACCGGCCAGTCCAAGCAGTTCACACTCACCTTGCCGCTCCGGAGCACAACCGGGTTGTCTCTCGACATCACCGAACCGGGCGTCTACCCGATGCTCGTCAACGTGAACGGCACCCCGGAATACGGCGGGGCCGCCCGACTCGACGACGCACGCTTCCTGCTCCCAGTGCTCGGTGTGCCGGCCGCGGCCGAATCGAACGCCACATCCGGAACACCCAGTTCGTCGGCGACGGCCGTCGTTCCCCCCGACACGTCCGCCCCGATCGGCGTCACGCTCATGTGGCCGCTCGCCGACGCGCCACGACTCGTCGGCGGAATCCCGGGCGCGGTCAACGAACCCGTGCGCCTGATCGACGACGAACTTGCCACCGAACTTTCCGACGGCGGGCGCCTGGACGCGTTGGTCGATGCGGTGGAGAACGCCACCAAGCCCGAGAGCGATACCGATCGCCGCGTCACGGATGCGCTCTGCCTGGCAATCGACCCCGACCTTCTCATCACCGTCGAGAACATGACTCGCGGATACCTCGTGGCCGACAACTCGTCAGATCCCACCGGACCGTCGCACGAAGGCCGTGGCAGCGACGCCGCCAACCAATGGCTCGGCCGGGTGAAGACCCTCGCCTCCTCGATGTGCACTACGGCGGTTCCGTTCGCCCAGGCCGATCTCGCCGCAGTCACCTCGGTGGCCAATCCGGAGTTGACGGCTACCGCGCTCGCACGCCCGGCAGACATCGTCGACAACATCCTCGGCGTGACGTCACTGCGAGATTTCGTCTGGCCGGATTCGGGTGTCCTCGACTCGGCCACCGCAGTGGTGCTGAGCGTGAATCCCACCACAGCGATGGTGGCTGACACCTCCGTCGACTCGGCAGCCCCGCAACTGTCGTCGCGGATAACCGGCTCACTCGACGCGCTTGCGTTCGACACCTCGGCAGCCGCAGCCTTGGCCGCCACCGGCTCGGAGCCGCAGGTCCCGTCGTACATCCCCGACGACACCGCGCCGACCATCGACATCGAATCGCGCAGCGCCCGGCGCCAGGACGCGCTGGGAGCGATGGCCTGGGCCGCGCTGACGCCGACTTCTCTGCCGCGCAATCAGATCTTCGCGCCGCCGCAACTGTGGACCGCGGACAGCAACGACGCCACCGCCGTGCTCTCGATGCTCG
This sequence comes from Rhodococcus sp. P4_E4, assembly GCF_056401575.1. Taxonomy (NCBI): domain Bacteria; kingdom Bacillati; phylum Actinomycetota; class Actinomycetes; order Mycobacteriales; family Nocardiaceae; genus Rhodococcus; species Rhodococcus sp. P4_E4. The sequence continues at coordinate 52,171 of NZ_JBFUJB010000005.1, forward strand.
CGACCCTCATTCGCTCCGGTCTCGCCTCACCTCAGGCCCTGCCCGCACTACTCGGCAGACAACCGGGGGCCACTGACGCCGCCACGCTCGACTACCCGGACCGAGCCACCCAGGACGGTCCGCAGACGTCCGTCGTCGAGACCGCAACCACCCAACTTCCGCGTATCGACGGGCTCGAAGCATCGCTCGTGGACGATCCGGCGGCTTCGCTCACCCCCCGAGGATTCACGGCACCGCTCCGCGAAGATCTACTTCGCTCGATGACCTTGGCGGATCGCCGCAACGTCGACTCCGCATCGGTCAATCGGGCGGAGCGCGCTGCGACCATCCGCGCCGACAACGTCACCGAAGCCGTCGACGGGATGTACCGGGCCGTCAGCGTGGTGTCTCCGGGCGGCGTCTACACCCTCGCGTCGGGGCAGAGCCCACTCCTGCTGGTGGCGCGCAACGAGCTGCCCATCGCCATCAACGTCGACCTGCGTGTGGAAGCCCCTCCCGAGATGCAGATCAGTGACATCGGTCCCAAACAGCTGCCGCCGCGAGGTAGCCGACAGTTGACTGTGCCTGCCGAAATGAACGATTCGCGCAAGCTGGAAGTCAACTTCTCGCTGACCACGACAGATGGCCGCCAATTGGGTACGCCGACCAGCGTGACCGTACGGTCGAATGCGTACGGTCGTCCCCTGGCCGCCGTGACGGCGACAGCGGGAGGGTTGCTGCTGTTCCTGGCAGGGCGACGGCTGTGGCATCGATTCAAGGGTCAGCCGGACCCAGCAGATGAAGGGTACGAACGCTCATGACCGGGAATCCACCCGAGGAGGGTCGCCGCTCGGCGATCACCCGCAAGAGTGCCACGACCCGTTCGCATCCTCGGATGCCACCGTGGGAGCGCGGCTACCCGATTCAGCCGGTCAACCCCGACGCACGTTTCGACGACGCACCCACCATGACCATCCCGGTGATCCGCGACTATCCCAGATATCGCGAAGCCGAGATGGAATTCGCCGATCGGCAGGCGACCAAGTCGGACGAGTTCGACACCGACGCGCACGCCCTGGTCGGTGATCGTAAGGAGACGAACTCCCGCCTCCTCGCGGCGACGGGTTCCATCGCGATCGCGACGCTGACGAGCCGCATCACGGGATTCGCCAAGCAGTTGATGATCCTGATGGTCCTCGGCCCGGCCATCGCCAGTTCGTTCACCGTGGCCAGCCAGATCCCGAACATGATCGCGGAGCTCGTCTTGGGCGCCGTTCTGACCGCGATCGTCGTCCCCGTGCTGGTCCGCGCCGAGCGGGAGGACGCCGATCACGGCGAAGCATTTGTCCGACGCCTCTTCACGGCGTCGCTCGTTCTACTGGGAATGGCCGCGCTGCTCGCGACCCTGGCAGCACCCGTACTCACCAAATACGTCTTCCTGTCCGAAGACGGCAAGGTCAGCACCGACCTGACCACGGCGCTGTCGTATCTACTTCTGCCGGCGATCCTGTTCTACGGGCTGTCGGCACTGTTCACAGCGTTTCTGAACACAAGGCAGATCTTCAAGCCCGGAGCCTGGGCTCCCGTACTCAACAACGTCGTCGTCCTCGTGGTGCTCGTGGTCTACCGCCTGACTCCGGGCGAGATCTCGCTTGATCCGGTCTCGATGGGCGACGCCAAGCTGCTCACCCTCGGCATCGGCATCACCATCGGCGTCATCGTGCAGGCAGCCAGCCTGATCCCCGCACTTCGCCGCGAGAAGATCTCGCTCAAGCCGCTGTGGGGTCTCGACGATCGCCTGCGCCAGTTCGGCGGCATGGCCGTCGCCATCGTCTTGTACGTCCTGATCAGCCAGATGGGCATGATCTTCGCGACCAAGATTTCCTCACATGCCGACGAAGCCGGCCCTGCCATCTACAGCCAGGCCTGGTTGCTCCTGCAGCTCCCTTACGGCGTGCTCGGAGTGACGGTTCTGACCGCGATCATGCCGCGCCTGAGCCGCAACGCTGCGGCCGACGACACCCCGGCCGTCGTGGACGACCTGTCGGTGGCAACACGTCTGACCATGATCACGCTGGTTCCGATCATCATGTTCCTGACCTTCATGGGTCCGCAGGTCGGTGAAGCGCTTTACGGTTACGGCCGCTTCGGGCCCGAACAGGCCGAACGTCTCGGCACTGCCGTGAGCTGGTCGGCATTCACGTTGATTCCGTATGCGCTGGTCCTGATCCAACTTCGTGTGTTCTACGCCCGCGAACAAGCCTGGACGCCGACGTGGATCGTTCTCGGCATCACTGCAGTGAAGATCGCTTTCTCGGCGCTCGCTCCGGTCTTCGCCTCCAACAGCGATCAGGTCGTGATCCTGCTCGGTGCGGCCAACGGTCTCGGATACATCACCGGCGCCGTCATCGGCGGATACCTCCTGCACCGCAGCCTCGGAAACCTGCAGATGGCCAACGTGGGCAAGACAGTCTGGTCCGTCGTACTCGCCTCGCTGGCCGGTTCGCTGACCATGCTCGCGGTCGACCGCGTCCTCGGATTCGATCAACTCACCGAGCGTTTCGGCGGACCCGGCTCGATGGTTCGCGTCGCCGTCGGCGGCATCCTGATGCTCGCGATCACCTTCACGATTCTCTACTTCAAGAAGGTTCCGGAAGTTCTGTCGGTAACGGTTGCGGTCTCCCGCAAGATTCGTTCACTGACAGGTCGCGCCGAACCGGACACACGTAACAACACCGACGACGACGTCACCGAGCTGATTCCTGCAATCAGAACGGAATCAAACGAGCAAGAACGACCGGGTGCGCTCCCGTACCCTGGTCATGGGCGTACAGGATCGCAACCCGCGCGTATTCGGGGACGGGCTATCGATGGAGAAGGAGCGAGGGTGAGCGACGACAACGTTTCCGGCAACAAGAGTGCCGGGACTTCTGCCGTGAAAGCGTCCGAACAGAAGTCAACGGCATCGTCGGGCACACCTGCATCCACGAGTTCCTCCGCATCTGCCGGCCAGAAGCCACAGCAGGGTCAGAGGCCACAGCAGCCCGCGCAGCGGCCGGTCCAGAAGCCACAGCAGGGCCAGAAGCCACAGCCGCCGGTGCAGAAGGCCGCACCGCCGGTGCCTCCGGTCAGTGTGTCGAAGACACCTTCGGCTCCCGTGTCGAAGACACCTTCAGCACCTGTGTCGAAGACACCCGCGCCGAAGACGCCTGCTCCGGACAAGAAGGCACCCGAACCTCAGAAGACGGCTGCAGCTCAGACACCGCCGCCCGCTGCGCCTCGCACACCTGCCGCCGGATCCGCAGCACGACCGGCCCAGCGACCGATGCCCCGTGGACCCAAGCTCATCCCGGGCGCATCTGTCGCCGGCGGACGCTACCGTCTGCTCGCGCCGCACGGCGGAACCCGCGGACTGCAGTTCTGGGAAGCTCTCGACGTCAAGCTCGACCGTGAAGTAGCCCTGACGTTCGTCGACGCCGATCAGCGCGGTGACGACGACAGCCAGTCCGGACCGCAGGCGGTTCTCTCGCGCACACTGCGCCTGGGAAGGATCAACTCGCCCGGACTGGCTCGCGTCCTCGACGTCGTCCGCGGAAGTTCGGGTGGCATCGTCGTCGCCGAATGGACTCCCGGTCGCTCGCTGCGTGAGATGGCCGAGACCACGCCGTCACCGATCGGTGCAGCCCGCGCCATCCGTGCCCTGGCGGCCGCTGCCGAAGCTGCTCACCGCACCGGCGGCGCGCTGTCCATCGATCACCCGGACCGCGTTCGCATCAGCATCAACGGTGACGCCGTACTGGCGTTCCCGGCGACACTTGCCGACGCCGATTCCACCAGCGACGTCCGCGGTCTCGGCGCCATGCTGTACTCGCTCATCACGGCGCGCTGGCCGCTCGCCGATCCGTCCGCCGGTCCCGTCGGTGGTTTGCTTCCCGCCGGCCGCGGCGCCGACGGCAACATCGTCGAGCCTCGGGTCGTCCGTCCGGAGGTTCCGTTCGACATCTCGGCCGTGGCAGTTCGAGCGTTGCAGTCGGAGAGTGGAATCCGCACTGCTGCCACCGTGCAGCACATTCTCGATCAGGCGTCCGTCGTCAACGACAAGACGGAAATGATTCCGGCACTTCGTCTCGGCCACCGCGAACAGGGTGCGTCGGGTCATGCACTGAACGACCCCGAAGCCATCGAGGCCGAGAAGAAGAAGTCGACGCGGATGCTCGCGGCACTGACGGCGCTCGGTGTCTTCACCGTGATCGTCCTGATTCTCCTTGTGGTGTGGGTAGCGAGCTTCCTCTCGGGCGGCAGTAACGACACCCCGCTCAGCGAGCAGAGTTTCGGCTTGACCACCGAAGCTACTGCGCCCGAGAACAATTCACCTGCCCCCGCACCGGCGGCCGCAACCGTGCCGGTAGCCGCCTCGGCCGTAACGGTGTTCTCGCCCCAGGGCACGCCGGATCAGCCGGCAACGGCGAAGAACGCCATCGACGGCAATCCGGCCACCGCATGGTCGTCGGACTCGTACTTCCAGCCCTTCCCGTCCCTGAAGAACGGCGTCGGCCTGATGGTGACGCTCGCCGATGCGGCCAACCTGAAAAACATTGCGATCACGTCCGATTCGCCCGGAACCGTCGTTGAAATCCGTTCTGCCCCTTCTGCGAATACTTCGCTGGATCAGACCAAGGAAATCGGATCCGGTGTACTGAAGAACGGTGTGACCGACATTCCGCTCTCGTCGGACGGCTCGGGTCAGTATGTCCTGGTTTGGATTACGCAGCTCAGCACCGAATCCGGACAAAACCAGACATCCATCTCGGAGATTGCATTCACTGCTGCAAAGTGATCGCCCTTGGCCCTTCTGAAACCTACCGACTGGGCTAATATCCGCCCGTGCACAGTTATCGGGGGGGCACCGGGGGCGGAGCCGGAAATTTCGAATCCAGAAGTTTCGAGAACAAGAATCTCGAGCCGACGGATTTCGAATTGTTGACCGCTCATGTCGCGGGCGATCGACACGCGTTCCGTGAACTACTGGTCCGGCATCAGGATCATCTGTGGCACGTTGCCCGGCGTACGAGTTACTCGGACGAGGACGCGGCAGACGCACTCCAGGAGGGTCTGCTCTCCGCGCACCGCAAGGCGGCGAAGTTCCGCGGCGATGCGGCGGTGCGTAGTTGGCTCCACACCATCGTGGTCAATGCCTGCCTTGACCGGATCCGACGCAACAAATCGCGGGCCGCGTTCTCTCTGTCTTCCGAGAATGCGGAGGAACCCCGTGATCACCGCGATTACGCGGCGGGAGTGGACATGAGCCTGACCGTCGAACAAGCGCTGGCATCGCTGCCCCCTGAGCAGCGCGCTGCCGTCGTCGCCGTCGATGTCGAGGGGTATCCGGTGGCCGAGGCCGCCGAGAGGTTGGGCGTGCCCGTAGGGACCGTGAAGAGTCGCTGCGCCCGCGCGCGCAAGCGCCTCGCCGCCCAGTTGGAGGACTTTCGCGAAGGCGGGAACCATTCGTGAACCGGCCGCGTCCTATCTTGTAAGCGTCCACACCGACTGCCGAGGGAGGGTTCATGACAGATCCGTCTGTTCGCGTTCCGTCGCCTCCGTTTTCGGAGGACCTCTTAGCGGATCTTCACGCCGGGGTTCTCGATCCCGAAACCAGTGCAGCTCTGTGGCCGCTGGTACACGCAGACGCCGACGCCCACGCATTTGTCACTACTCTAGACAGCGTCACAGCATCACTCGCGACACTGAACTCGCGCGAGGCCTCTCACGAACGGATTCCGAATTCGCTTGCCGAGCGAATCAATTCGGCACTGGATCTACAGTCCGGTCAGGTCGAGCCGTCAGCAGAGACAACCGTCGTGCCGTTCCGGCGACGCCCACAAGCGTGGGTGCTCGGTGCCGCAGCAGCCGTGTTGGTGGCCTTCGTGATCGTTGTGATCGGAACCCGAGATTCCGAACCTGCCGAAAGCGTTGTCGCTCAACCAAGCATACCGGTGACATCTGCTGTCGACGATCCGGATTCGGCGTCTCTGCTTTCACTCATCGGATCCAAAAACCTTGGACCGCTGGATGATCCGTCCAAGCTTGCCGGCTGCCTGAGCGCCAATGGCATCGACAAGGGCAGGCCTGTGCTCGGTTCGGGTGAGGTTCGCATCGACGGTGCACCGGCGATAGTCCTACTCTTCACAGGATCGCAGCCGCGTCAGATCACTGCACTCACTGTTGGCATCAACTGCAGCGACGGGAATCCGAATACGTTGTCGGTCAAGAACATCGGCTGACGTCGACGGTCAGCGCGGTGTTGCCGCGGGTAGCAGGAGCTCGAGAATCCTCCCACGCAATGCATCCGTATCGTCCTCGACCGCTATCAGACTCGAAAACATCGCTGCCCCGGCCGCCAATACCAGCACGGCCTTGGCATCGAGCCGTGCCGATTCGGGATCTTCGGCATTCTGAAGGAAGAGTTGCGTGCTCGGCCCACTGAAACCGCGCCACAATTCGTTGCGTAGGTCGTCATGGTCGCGCAGCGCAGCCAGCAGTCCCGGCGACGCAGCACGAACCTCGGGCCGCGAGAAGAGCTGAGCACTTCCCTCCACCACCCATCGGATCCAGCCGTCGCGATCGGTGCCCTCGAACGGTGTCAGGTCAGGTGTTGCACCCAGGATCGATCCGAGAACTAGATGTGCCTTCGACGGCCATCGTCGTGACATCGAGGCTCGGCTGACCCCTGCCCGTGCCGCGATCGCCCGGAGGCTGAGTTGCTCCCATCCGACCTCGAGCAGCATCGCTCGGGTGACCTCGAGGACTGTGTCGTCGATGCGTGGGTCTCGTGGGCGACCTGATCCTGTGGCGTTCATCGTGTCGAATTGTCGGACAGATTGGGAGTAGGCGCTATATCGTCGTAGTTACGAGTCCACTGGCATCGTAAAGATCAGGCCGTCGCAGGAAGTTGAAAATGACCACAGCGCCCACACCGTCGATATTCGAACCCGCACGTCTCGGCCCTCTGACCTTGCGCAACCGCATCGTCAAAGCTGCAACGTTCGAGGGCGTCATGCCCCGGGGAGCGGTCTCGGACGATCTGATCAACTTCCACGCCGAAGTCGCCCGGGGCGGGGCCGCAATGACCACCGTCGCCTACTGCGCCGTCTCACCAGGTGGACGAGTCCACCGCGACACCCTTGTCATGGACGAGCGCGCACTGCCGGGACTACGCAGACTGACCGACGCCGTCCACTCAGAAGGCGCGCTTGCCGCGGCGCAGATCGGCCACGCGGGACTGGTTGCCAACACGCTTTCCAACAAGACGAAGACCCTGGCGCCGTCGACCCGGCTGAGTCCGCCCGCAATGGGCCTCGTCAAAGGCGCGACACTTGCCGAACTCGACGGTGTTGTCTCCGACTTCGAACGGGCCGCCCGCGTCGCAGTGGACGCAGGATTCGACGCCATCGAGGTCCATCTCGGTCACAACTATCTACTCAGTTCGTTCATGAGCCCCAATCTGAACAAACGCCACGACCGATACGGTGGCAGCGTCGCCAAGCGCGCCGAGTATCCGCGTCGAGTCATCGAAGCGGTGCGAGTGGCCGCTGGATCCAGCGTGGCGGTCACCGCGAAATTCAACATGTCCGATGGGGTGCCGAAAGGTCTGTGGCTCGACCAGAGCCTGCCGATAGCCCAGATTCTCGAAGCCGACGGCCACCTGGACGCGATGCAATTGACCGGTGGCAGTTCACTTCTCAACGGAATGTACTTCTTCCGCGGCGAGGTCCCACTGGCTGAGTTTGTCGCCTCCCAACCCAAACTCGTCGGGTACGGGCTGAAGTTCTACGGTCCCAAAATCTTTCCGACGTACCCGTTCGAGGAGGGTTTCTTCCTGCCCTTCGCCCGTCAGTTCCGACAGGCGCTGAGGATGCCACTGATCCTGCTCGGCGGCATCAACCGCGTCGACACCATCGAGCACGCACTGGATGAAGGATTCGAGTTCGTCGCCATGGCGCGCGCACTGCTCAGGGACCCACAACTGGTCAACAAATTTCAGGCCGAGAGCGTCGACGAGGGTCTGTGTATCCACTGCAACAAGTGCATGCCCACCATCTACACCGGCACGCGCTGTGTGGTTCGGGACGCGCTGGTGGTTCGGGAGGCACCGCGCCCCGCCCAGTGAGTCCCGCGCTGTGAGCTGCCGGCTGTGAGCCACTTTCCAGCGGAGTGCGGGAACAACACCCCTTATCCTGGTGTTGATCGGTACGGCTCTCCAAGAAGCGGAGGGTCTGCACTCACTATTGGAAGGCTCGCATGACCACCCAGCTGGAAACCACGCCCGCGGTCCATGACGTCATCATTGTCGGTTCCGGACCGGCCGGCTACACCGCTGGTGTCTACACCGCGCGCGCTGAGCTCCAGCCCCTGCTCTTCGAGGGAACCCAGTTCGGTGGCGCCCTCATGACCACCACCGAGGTCGAGAACTTCCCCGGATTCCGCGAAGGAATCATGGGCCCCGATCTGATGGAACAGATGCGCGAGCAGGCACTGCGCTTCGACACCGACATCCGCACCGAGGACGTCGAGGAGATCGATCTCAGCGGCCCGATCAAGACGGTCGTCGCGAACGGCGAAACCTACGCCGCGCACGCGATCATCCTCGCCATGGGCGCAGCAGCCCGCTACCTGGGCATTCCCGGTGAAGAACGCCTCCTCGGCCGTGGCGTCAGCGCCTGCGCCACCTGCGACGGCTTCTTCTTCCGTGACCAGGACATCGTCGTGGTCGGCGGCGGCGACTCCGCGATGGAAGAAGCAACCTTCCTCACCCGCTTCGCTCGCTCGGTCACCCTGGTGCACCGCCGCGAGGAGTTCCGCGCCTCACGGATCATGCTCGAGCGCGCCAAGGCCAACGAGAAGATCCGCTTCCTGACCAATGCCGAGCCCGTCGAGGTGCTCGGTGAGAACAGCGTCACCGGCCTCGTCGTGCGCGACACCGTCACCGGTGAAACTTCCACACTCGAGATCACCGGCATGTTCGTCGCCATCGGCCACGACCCGCGCAGTGAACTCGTCAAGGGCCAGGTCGATCTCGACGACGCCGGATACGTGCGCGTCGCTCCCGGTTCCACCGCGACCTCCGTCGACGGCGTCTTCGCTGCCGGTGACCTGGTCGATCACACGTACCGTCAGGCGATCACCGCTGCCGGCACCGGATGCTCCGCAGCAATCGACGCCGAACGCTGGCTGGCCGACCGCGGCGACATCACCGCCAACACGCTCGACGCAGCCGGCCACACGGTCGACGTCGTCGGCGCTCCCTGATTCACCAAGCTGTCGTACCCAACCCTCGAGGAGTAACAGTGTCGAATACCGTCACCATCACCGACGATTCCTTCAAGCAGGACGTCCTGGGCAGCGACAAGCCCGTTCTGGTCGATTTCTGGGCAACCTGGTGCGGCCCGTGCAAGATGGTCGCCCCGGTCCTCGAGGAGATCGCCGGCGAGAACAGCGAGAAGCTGACCGTCGCCAAGCTCGACATCGATGCCAACCCCGCGGCCGCGCGCGATTTCCAGGTCATGTCGATCCCGACGATGATCCTGTTCAAGGACGGCAAGCCGATCAAGACGATCGTCGGCGCCAAGGGCAAGGCCGCGCTGCTCAAGGACCTCGCAGACGTTCTCTGACGGCTGGGTGAGCATCGTGGATTCTCGCAATCCACAGAATTTCTGAGATAATCGATCGATGTGCCTGATCGGGTCTACGACCAGGCACATCGATCGAATTCGTTAACCGATCCGAGAGGCTTTCACGCATGCACAGACTCCGACACGGCGATCACGGCCCGGCCGTCGCCGAGATTCGGGGCACATTGACGAAGCTGGGATACCTCCATCACGGAACTTCCGGCATTCGACGTGAAAGCGCCGACGGTGCCCACTGGGTTGCACCCGACGCCATCTTCGATCATCAACTCGACAGCGCCGTTCGTGCCTTCCAGCAGCAGCGTGGGCTTCTTGTCGACGGCATTGTGGGCCCGGCGACCTATCGGTCACTTCGTGAGGCCTCGTACCGCCTGGGTGCCCGTACGTTGATCTACCAGTTGTCCGCGCCGCTGTACGGCGACGACGTCGCAGCGCTGCAGGCAAAACTGCAAGATCTGGGCTTCTACGCAGGCCGGGTCGACGGTTTCTTCGGTCCGCAAACCCACGAATCTCTCTCGTCTTTCCAGCGTGAAATCGGGATCGCCGCCGACGGTATCTGCGGCCCGCAGACACTCCGTTCGCTGGAACTTCTGGGAACCCGCGTCACCGGTGGTTCCCCACATGCGATCAGCGAAGAGGAACTGGTGCGGCGCAAGGGCCCGCAACTGGGCGGTAAGCGCATCGTCATCGATCCCGGCCTCGGCGGGCCGTCGACGGGCAACATCGTCAACGGCATCTCCGAAGCTGACATCCTCTGGGATCTGGCCATGCGACTCGAGGGGCGGATGGCCGCAACCGGGATGGAAACTTTCCTCTCCCGCCCGCACAACGCCGATCCCACCGAGGCCGAGCGCGCACTGACATCCAATGCGTTCGACGCGGATCTGATGATCTCCCTGCGTTGCGACAGCAACTCGAGCCCGTCGGCAAACGGCGTCGCGAGCTTCCACTTCGGAAATTCGCACGGTTCGGTCTCGATGATCGGGCAGGTGTTGACCGGTTTCGTTCAGCGCGAGATCGTTGCGCGAACTCCGTTGCGGGACTGCAGAACTCACGGTCGGACGTGGGAGTTGTTGCGCCTCACCAACATGCCGACGGTGCAGATCGATCTCGGCTACCTGTCCAACGCGTCCGACGTTGCGGTACTGACGAATCCGCGGATGCGGGACACCATTGCCGAAGCCATCTTGATCTCGGTCAAGCGGCTGTACCTGCTGGGTCAAGACGATCAGCCGACCGGCACCTTCACCTTCGCCGAGCTTCTCGCTGAAGAACTTTCGGTAGCCGACCGCATTTCGTAGGTCCTGCGGTCGGCACCTGCTCACACTCTGGCGAGCTCGCTGATCTCCACCATTTCGAGAGCTGCGGCCTTCAGTAGACGGTCGAGGGCTTCTTCGACGTCGACTTTCCATTCGTGATCTCGATTGAGTTCGAGACGAAGCCGCGGATAGCGATGGTGCGGTGCCACGACCTCGAAACCGTAGTCCTCGAGGAACTCGGCACTGATCATGCATTCTGCGGGTGAACATTCCAGAGCGGCCGTTGCGCTGGCCACGTCGGAAGCAGGTCCCAAGTCGTCGCTACGGATACCGAATGCCTCGAGCGCACGAACTCCGCGTCGAACCAGATCTGTCACGACAGCGGCCATCAGGCTTGGTCCTAGTTCTTCCTCTATGCCCGAGGGCTCGAGGCGAAGGCTTGTCAGAAGCACTGCGTCCGAGCTGACCGGGCTGGTCGGAAACAGTTGCGCGCGCGGGATCATGCGGGGAGGGGCGTACAACGCACTTCCGAGCGGCTTTCCGTCGCGGACGGCGACCTGTCCGCACGAACCCCACTCGAGCATGACCATCGACAGCCAGGCTTCCTTCTCGAATTCCTGATCGCAGAATCCTCGGGCGTCGTGAAGCGCGCCCGGGTCCATCTCCCAGAACACGCATCGACGCGCATGGGCRGAAAGCTGATCGAGGCTGTCGAGCGTGAGAGAGGTGATGACGTGAGTCGACACTGACTAACTCACTCTCCGTAGGTCCCCGAAGCGGTTTTGATGTTCGCCCGCCGCTTTTTTCTTCTCCAGGATAGGCCAGCTGTACCGAGTCGGCAGTGGCGCGAGAGTTGATCGCTCTAATGTATTGCTGTTCAACATCTTTCGTCCCGGTTCAAGATTTCGAGAAGCTCGGACCACCTAAATTCGTCACAGTGACGAAAATAGGTGGTGTGCCCGGTCATCGTAATTACGTCACCAAACGGGCATCCGAGTTCACTACGTCGATTTCTGCGCTTCCATCATTCCGACGATGCGTTGTAGGTCGTCGACCGAGCCGAATTCGACCACAATCTTTCCCTTCCGCTTGCCCAGACTGACAGTCACCCGGGTGTCGAACGAGTCCGACAACCGCTCGGCTACATCCTGCAGACCCGGCATCACGATGGGCTTGCGCTTCTGCGGGGGAGCGATCTCGTTGTCCGCCCGGTTGGCAAGAGTGACGGCTTCCTCCGTCGCGCGAACCGACATTCCTTCGGCGACGATGCGTGCCGCCATGACTTCCTGAGCGTCGGCACCCGCCTCGAGGGACAGCAGTGCGCGAGCATGGCCGGCCGAAAGTACTCCAGCCGCAACGCGGCGCTGAACCGCCACCGGCAGCTTCAGCAGACGAATCATGTTGGTCACGACGGGACGCGAACGTCCGATCCGATTGGCCAATTCTTCGTGGGTTACTTCGAACTCCTCGAGCAACTGCTGATACGCCGCTGCCTCCTCGAGGGGGTTCAACTGCACTCGATGGATGTTCTCGAGGAGCGCGTCGCGCAACATCGAGTCGTCATCGGTTTCACGAATGATCGCCGGAATCTTCTCCAGCCCGGCTTCCTGGCTCGCGCGCCAGCGACGCTCACCCATGACAAGTTGGTACTTGTCACCGTGACGACGGACCACGATCGGCTGCATCAAACCGAATTCACGGATCGAGTGAACCAACTCCGCGAGTGCTTCCTCGTCGAAAACGCTGCGGGGCTGCTTCGGGTTCGTCTCGATCAGGCTCGGTTCGATCTCGAGATAGACCGCGCCGGTCGGCTCGAGTTCGGTCTCCGGCTCAGCTTCCACCGGAGCCTTCGCCGCCGTCGCCTTGGTGGCTTTCGGCGTTTTCGGAGCTGCCTTAGTCGGTGGGGGAGGGGAGGGGTTGCGCTTGTCGACGCCGATTACGACGTCCGCTGCAGCCGATCCCAAACCCGGTGCCGTGGCCGGCCCAGTGGGGATGAGAGCAGCCAAGCCGCGGCCCAATCCACCTTTGCGTGCTTGACTCATCTCACTGCTCCTGGGTCGTCGTGGTGGCAGAGCGGGCGGCAAGTTCGCGTCCGGCGTCGAGGTAACTCATGGCGCCGCGTGAACCGGGGTCGTAATCGAGAACTGTCATTCCGTATCCGGGAGCCTCGGAAACCTTCACACTGCGGGGAATCACAGCGCGCAGTACGGCCTCGCCGAAGTGCTTGCGTACTTCTTCGGCGACCTGGTCGGCCAGCTTGGTGCGCCCGTCGTACATCGTCAGAAGGACCGTGGAGACATGCAGATCCGGGTTCAGATGAGCCTGGACGAGTTCGATGTTGCGGAGCAACTGACCGACCCCCTCGAGGGCGTAGTACTCGCACTGGATCGGGATCAGGACTTCCTTGGCAGCGACCATCGCGTTGACGGTCAGCAGCCCCAGCGAGGGCGGGCAGTCGATGAGGACGAAGTCGACGTCGAGCTCTGCGAGCACCTTGTCGTTGAGCGCGCCTTTGAGTCGATTCTCGCGGGCAACCATGGAGACCAATTCGATCTCGGCGCCCGCCAGATCGATCGTTGCCGGGATGCAGAGAAGGCGCTCACTGTGCGGGCTGGTCTGGATCGCCTCCGGGGCCTTCACTTCGCCTATGAGCAACTCGTAACTGGAGGGGGTGCCCGAGGTATGGACGACGCCCAGAGCCGTGCTGGCGTTGCCCTGAGGGTCCAAATCGACCACGAGGACAGTGAGCCCTTGAAGAGCGAGCGCCGACGCAAGGTTCACCGTGGTCGTCGTCTTACCGACGCCGCCCTTCTGGTTCGCGATGGTGATCACGCGGCGGAACGCCGGCTTCGGCAGCGTCACCGAATGGGGGTGAAGCACCTGGCTCGCTCGATGCGCGGCCGCCCCGATGGGAGTCTCCTCCGAGGAGATCGCCGCGTAGGGGGCGGTGAAATTGTCGTCGTCGTCGTTGACGATCTGATCCGCACCCGCGCCCGTGTGCTGCTTCGGTGTTTCACGTGAAACGGCGGATTCAGATCGACCCGACATTGACTGCTCCTTCGATTGGGAATCGATCACTAGGTGCTCTCATCATCTGTACATTGCTCTCGATTGCATGCGTGTAAATCATCAACGCTGGCGACGCTTCGGGAGACGTTCGGCCTTCACCACCACGGTGGGGGTGCGGAGAATCTTGGCTCCACATTCGAGTATTTCCAACTTACCTGCGCCCAATTTGGTGAGCGCCGTACGGTCCCGCTCGATCTCCTCGGCGGCGCTCGAACCTTTGAGTGCCAACATCCGGCCGTGCTCGTGAATGAGTGGGAGGGACCAACGTGCGAGCTTCTCCAGAGGCGCCACGGCCCGCGAAGTGACCACGTCCGCACCGCCCGCTTCCTTCACAACACCCGATTCCTCGGCTCGCCCTCGGACAACCAATACGTCCAATCCGTTGGACTCGATGAACTCCGCGAGGTACACAGAGCGTCGAAGCAACGGTTCGACGAGAGTCACCTTCAAGTCCGGGCGGGCGATCGCGAGAGGGATTCCGGGTAGGCCGGCACCGCTTCCTACGTCCACAACCGACTCACCTTCGGCGATCAGTTCACCGATCACTGCGCAATTGAGAAGGTGACGCTCCCACAGTCGGGGAACCTCACGGGGACCAATGAGCCCGCGCTCGACACCATCCGTTGCCAGGGATTGGTAGTACCGTTCCGCGATCTCATATCTGTCACCGAACACTGCGCGCGCAGTCTCTTGTTCGTCCCAGTCAACCGACGCCGCACCATTCTGTTCCACGTGAAACATCCTCCCGCGTAAACCGCGAAATCAACAATCAAGACCGAAATCATTATCCGCTCTGGAGCCGACATGTGTTCGCTTCTGCACACCGACTCGCTGTGAGTCTGCCGACTCGTTCATTCTTTGGGAAGTATTCCGCCCAAAATTCAAGTGGGGGAGGGGAGGGGTTCACGTTCCACGTGAAACATTGCGCTGATAATTCGCCGAAATCTGACCCGTTTCACGTGAAACATAGCCGGAAGGTCGCATGGAGATAGTAGGTCGATTTTCAATATCATCACAGTGACGAAACTGCCGTAGGTAGTTACATGGATGGAATTCGGGCCCAAAATGGGCAATTTTTTACGAAAAGTGGTTGTAGAGAATTGCCGCCGTCGGACAGCCGAACGGACTCTGTCAGTCTGACGCAATCTGTTGTTAGACGCGGATGAGCTTCGAGTCCAAGTCCCGGACAGCATCGGTATCTCATCGCCGGTTGTTGCGAGCCATACATCCGTCGGCTTGACACTCCTGTTGCGGGACACCGGAGACTTGGCATCACAAACCGCGAATCAATCAAGGAGCTTCGCACCACAGGATGCGCATGGCGAGTTCGCCTTCGATGTGGATACCGGTGTCGGCGGGAAGATCAAAGTCGAGCAGGGGACCTGCCCGATGCGCAGGATGAATTCCTGCGCCTGGACTCGAAAGCGCTGCAGGCTCTGCGCGATTAAGATCCGCGCTTGGTGCAGGAGTTGTTGGACGGCAAAGACTACGACTACCCGTTGGTGCATACCGAACCCGGAACCAACAAGATCATCGCTTACGAGTTCGATCCGGGCACCGCGAAGTCCTTCCACCTCGTACAGCCCGGATCCGCCCTCATGACGAGACCAGGAGCGGGTGTGGGCGCGACGCCGATCGCGCACACCCCGCGAGTCAACCGAACTCAGGGCGGTCCCGTGATTACCCCGACGCGGTCCGCAGTCTATGAACCGGAGCCCGTGTAGATGAGGTCGATTCCGGTTTGCTTGGCAAAGTAGTCGCCGCCGATCTCACCCCGAAGCCCGCAACAGCATCATCGACTTTGCGTGGCGACGAAGCCCACTCGATGTGATTGGTCCGATTCCTGTGAGAGCGCGCAAACCTGTTCCCACACCGGATTCGATCTCGCCGACCTCGATCGCTAGTCCTCGTCCTCATACTCCGGTTCGGGCTCATCCACCCATGCCTGATACCCCGGACTCGTCAGTCGCAGGTGGATCGCGCTGGGGCTCATACTGAGTATGACGACCACTTTGGGCAGGTCCCACCGGATAGTTGCCTCAGGTCCGGGCTCGGAGTACGTGGGTATCGGAAGGACGGAAGTCAGTGCCGCAGTGAGATTCGCGAACCCTGCGTTCCGCAGCGGGCGCACCACTGTCATGGGCGTAGCATCATCTGCCACGTCCGTGACGAAGATCGAGATCCAATCCATTCTGTGTTGCCGCCCGAACATGTTCGCCTTCGGCCGGCAGACATGAAGGTTCGTTCGTATCGAGCCGCCACCTTGCCTGAGTTCGACGAGTTCCCATCCAGCTTGTGCGCAGAAGGGTTCGAGGTCGTCGACGGCCCAGGTCCAGTCGAATTCTGCGGCGAGGCGGGCGATCCGGGTGGCGCCTTCGATGTCGACGTGCATGTGTGGATGCTAATTCCTTGTTGATCGTTGTTGATGACGCCCCAATCCGGGGGCCGTCGAAGTGAGGGCTGGCGGGTTGTCGGTCATCGGATGCCAGCGCCGAAGGTGACGACCTTGCCAGCAGGCCTGACGACATCAGGTCGGTGATCCATTGTGGCGGCAATCTGGGGCGGAGATCGAGGGCTCGGGGCAACAACCATCGATCCGGTTTCACGTGAAACGAAGGCCGACTATTCCTCCTGAGGGGAGGGGAGGGGCTCACATGTAGTACGGCATGTTGTCGATCGAATATCCGAACATGCACAGTGCACCCCCGACGAACAAGAAGGCAATCGCGAAGCTGAGCATGACCGGTCTCCCGGATCGCCATGCCAGTGCAAGTGGAATGAATACGACGGCGACTACTCCCAGCGGCAACAACCAGCAGAGCCAATACTTCAGACCGCCCGGCGGAAAGGACTGGACTTCCATTTTCTGCTGTAGTTCGAAGACCACGGGCCAATAGCTCAGGCCGCACACGAGCATCCCTATCAAGGCCCCAAGGGTCATCAATCCGAGAGGGAATCCGGAGCGCTCGTTGGACATGTCGACAACGATAGGCACCGGACCTTCACCGTGCTGCCGGATTCGGTTTCACGTGAAACACCTCTCGGACACAAAAGCGGGCCCCGGAAAATCCGGGGCCCGCATTCGATCAGGGGGGAGTGTCAGTCCTTGAGGACAACCACTCGACGAGACGGCTCAGCGCCTTCGCTCTCGCTGGAAACACCGGCGACCTTGGCGACGGCGTCGTGCACGATCTTGCGTTCGAACGGCGTCATCGGAGCAAGCTCTTCGCGTTCGCCGGTCTCGAGAACACGCTGTGCAGCTTCCGCACCGAGAGCACTGAGTGCCTCACGCCGGCCCGCACGCCACCCGGCGATGTCGAGCATCAAGCGGCTGCGCTCTCCGGTCGACTGCTGAACAGCCAGACGAGTCAGCTCCTGGAGAGCATCCAGAACCTCACCCTTACGTCCCACAAGCTTGGTCAGGTCGTCGCCGCCGTCGATGCTGACGATTGCCCGATCGCCCTCGACGTCAAGGTCGATGTCTCCGTCGAAATCGAGCACGTCGAGCAACTGCTCGAGGTAGTCGCCGGCGATCTCGCCCTCTTCGATCAAATCGTCATCGGAATCGTCGATGTCTACATCCACATCGGTAACCGGCGCAGTGGTCTCGGTGCTCACGTCTGCGTTCTCTCCATCCACAACGATGTCAGCTTCACTGGACATTGGTCGTTCTCTTTCCTGGATCAGCGCCGTTTATTGCGCTTGGGGGAGTTGCCGCGGTTGCTCTGTGGCCGGTTCTGTTTCGGTTTCGACGTCGAACCACCACTGGAACCCGAGGGCTTCGGCTGAGGCTTCTTGAGCGAAACTTCCGGGGCGTCACCGTCGTCGTCGGCTGAATCCGCGGTCTTCAGCGCAGCCGGGGATCCCTTCTTCTTACCGGGATCGGGACGGGCACCGGGCTTGGGCGCATTGTCGTTGCGGCGAGTGATCGCTTCCTGCTTCTTCGCTTCTTCTTCGGCATCGATCTTGCGGAAGACGAGGTGCTGCTGACCGTAGGTCCAGATGTTGTTCGACACCCAGTACAGGAGGATCGCGATCGGAAGGAACGGTCCACCGACCAGAACACCGAGCGGGAAGACGTACAGCGCGAGCTTGTTCATGATCGCGGACTGCGGGTTCGCGGCAGCTGCTTCGCTCTGACGGGCAACCGAAGCGCGTGAGTTGAAGTGGGTCGCGATGCTGGCAATGATCATCAACGGAGCGGCCACGAGAATGATGTTCAGGCGTGACGGAAGCTCGGGAACGTTCTCGGTGACATAAGCCTGAAGCTGCGCAACCGGCGTCGTGATCGCGGCCGAGATAGGCGCGCCGAACAGACGAGCATCCAGGAACGACTGGACGTCAGTGGCCGAGAAGACGTAGTTCGGGGTGTTGAGGTTGTCCTCGGCGCTCATGCCCAGCTGGCCCATGCCGGTGCCGGTGCGGTTGAACGAGCGCAGGACGTGGAACAGACCGATGAACACCGGAGCCTGAGCCAAGACCGGAAGACAGCCCATGATCGGGTTGAATCCGTGCTCCTTCTGGAGCTTCTGCATCTCGACGGCCTGGCGCTGACGGTCGCCCGAATACTTCTTCTGCAATGCCTTGATCTGCGGCTGCAGTTCCTGCATCTGGCGGGTCGTGCGGACCTGCTTCACGAACGGCTTGTACAGAACCGCACGCAAGGTGAACACCAGGAACACCACGGAGAGCGCCCAGGCTATTCCGTTGTCCGGGCCGAGAATGAACCCGAAGACCTTGTGCCAGACCCACAGAATCGCGGATACCGGATAGTAAATGAAATTGAGCACGGCTCTAAGTACTCCTCTGTTCGTCCGTCGGACTGTGACACGCTGCGCGTGCTTCCGGACAGCTATGGCGGCTACCCGCATCACGGTCACGACGGGCAGGGACAGGGTCCCACCCTCCAGAATGCCAGGGGGCACACTTCGCCAACCGCACCACAGTCAAGAAAAGGCCTTTGATCGCCCCGTGAGTGCGCAGCGCTTCGACCGCGTATTCACTGCAGGTGGGGGTGAACCGGCAGGTCGGCATCCTCAAGGGCGACACATACGTCCGGTACAACTCGATACAGAAGATGAGAACAGTGGCGGGAGCGCGACGCACAGCCTTCAACACCGTGATGACACGGGAGGCTCTGGGAGTCTCGATCTGCTCAGAGAGCGGAGTACTCATGGCTCTTCACTTACCGACACCAATAGGTTCATTTTGGTCAGGCCACCACGCAACTGCTTGGCCAGTTCGGCTGAACTGGCGGTAGCTGCGCCCGGAAGTGCGCGGATAACCACGTCCGTCTCCGGCGAAACCTGCCCGACGAAATCTGCACAGATATGACGAAGCCGGCGTGCGACTCGATGTCGAATCACCGCCGGCCCGACAGCCTTGCTCACGATCAGCCCGAAACGGGGACCGTGATTTGTTACTACCAGCGCCTCTACTTGCTCGCGATCGAACGCGTGCACGACAAGGTCGCGTCTTCCCATACGACGCCCGCGTCGCACCGCCACGGAGAAATCCGCGTGGCGACGCAACCGAGACGGCTCAGGCAACACCCCGAGCTCCTGAACTCGAAATCAGATCAGGCGGTGAGGGAATCGCGGCCCTTACGGCGACGCGCCGAAACGATTGCACGACCCGCACGGGTACGCATACGAAGACGGAAGCCGTGAACACGCGCGCGGCGGCGATTATTCGGCTGGAACGTCCGCTTGCCCTTGGCCACGGTCAACACTCCTCGAAGTTCATTGACGCCTCCCGGCGTCATTCAGTGATCGACGCCTTACGGCGCCTTTGGATCCAACAGGTACAGAACAATCAACTTCACTCGTTGTGGCTTGGAAGACCGATCCGACCTGACATATGTAGCCAGCACGAAGCGATCACCACCAGCGGGTGACCGTTCGAGGTTACTTACCACCGTTGCCAAGGTCAAACCAGCCCGATTCGGAGCCCTCCCGCGGCAACCGCGGCGACACGCCGATACTTCCATAATTCCGCAGATTCCATTCGCGGTGTGCATACGTCCGTGACCTCGAGCGCGGCGGCAAGTGTGACCTTGGCAACAGTTCCGCTACGGACTGCAGGTGACCCGAAGGCAACCCGGACAGTTCCACCGGCGCATGCTCCCGACAAGGCCTCATCAGCACATACGCGCACGAGCGCCGGACGCGACCCCGAATCCCGAGTTTCCACATTCATCCACAGGGCTGTGAGTGTTGACGCATCCCTGACACCAAGTGGCGAACGCCTCGAGTTCCAACAAAGTTGCAGGTAGATCAATTTCTCGATCACTTTGACGAATTTGGTTGACGAAAAAACCGACTCAGTGCAGGTTTGTCCACATCTGTGGATAATTGTGTGGAAACACAGCCCAGGTGGCATATTCGTAGCCTGTTACGGGGTTCTCACCCCGGGTGGTAATCCACCGAATCATTCGACGCCGCAGCCATACGCTCGGCAGCTGCAGCACACCCACTGTCGGCGAAACACGGGAAGGAACCACGTGAACGACGATCCCAACGCGCTCGCACGGGTCTGGGTCGACGTGGTTGCAGAACTCACGAGTGATGACCCCGGAAGTAATCTTCCGGCTTTGAGCAGCAAGCAGAAGGCATTTGTCCGTCTGGTGAGGCCTCTC
The DNA here is from genome assembly GCF_056401575.1 of Rhodococcus sp. P4_E4. Lineage (NCBI taxonomy): Bacteria > Bacillati > Actinomycetota > Actinomycetes > Mycobacteriales > Nocardiaceae > Rhodococcus > Rhodococcus sp. P4_E4. The sequence goes on from NZ_JBFUJB010000005.1 coordinate 72,801, forward strand.
ACACTTGCTCAGGGTTTTGCACTCCTCTCGGTTCCATCGCCATTTGCTCAAGAGACGATCGAGCGCGATCTACGCGAGCCGATCCTGCAGGCACTCGGACGCCACCTCGGCGGCCAGGTCGAGGGACTCGGTGTCCGCATCGCACTCGAAGACGATGCCGACGCACCCGCCGAACCGGTCGAGGAGCGCACGGGCAGCCGTCAGTTCGAGTCGGTCAACTCATCGGGCGCATACCGTCGGCGCAGATTCACCGAAGGCGACGGAGAACCTTCGGACTCCGAGACTGCCGAGACCGAAGAAGTCGACGACGACCGCGAAGCACTCGCGAGCGTTCACGAATCGTGGCCGTCGTACTTCACGAAGCCGCCCGCTACTCCTTCTGCTTCTGGGTCCGGCGCGAACAGTCTCAACGCTAAGTACACCTTCGACACTTTTGTGATCGGATCGTCCAACCGATTCGCTCATGCCGCTGCCGTCGCGATCGCGGAGGCGCCGGCGCGTGCGTACAACCCCTTGTTCATCTGGGGAGCTTCGGGCCTGGGCAAGACGCACCTTCTTCACGCCGCCGGCCACTACGCACAGCGACTGTTCCCCGGCATGCGGGTCAAGTACGTCTCGACCGAAGAATTCACCAACGACTTCATCAACAGTCTTCGTGACGACCGCAAGGTCGCGTTCAAACGTCGATACCGGGAAACGGACGTCCTGCTGGTCGACGATATCCAGTTCATCGAAGGCAAGGAAGGTATCCAGGAGGAGTTCTTCCATACCTTCAACACCTTGCACAACGCGAACAAGCAGATCGTCGTCTCCTCGGACCGTCCGCCCAAGCAGTTGGCAACCCTCGAGGAGCGTCTGCGGACGCGCTTCGAATGGGGCCTGATCACCGACGTTCAGCCGCCTGAGCTCGAGACGCGTATCGCGATTCTGAGCAAGAAGGCGAGGATGGATCGCCTCGAGGTCCCGCACGACGTCCTCGAGTTGATCGCCAGCCGTATCGAGCGCAACATTCGTGAACTCGAGGGCGCGTTGATCCGCGTCACCGCTTTTGCCTCGCTCAACCGCCAGCCGTTGGATCTGACGTTGGCCGAGGTGGTCCTGCGCGATCTGATGCCCGATTCGTCGAGCCTCGAGATCAACGCGGCGACGATCATGGCGGTGACGGCCGAATACTTCAACATGTCGATCGACGACCTGTGTGGGCCGGGTAAGGCCCGGCCACTCGCTCAGGCCCGTCAGATCTCGATGTATTTGTGCCGTGAGCTCACTGATTTGTCATTGCCGAAGATCGGTCAGACGTTCGGCCGTGACCACACGACGGTCATGTACGCCGACAAGAAGATCCGTAAGGAAATGACGGAACGCCGCAAGGTGTACGACCAGGTTCAGGAGTTGACCGCAAGGATCAAGCAGCGCTCCAAGCGTTGACCTGCACTTATTTCGATCGATGCCGCTCGAGGCAGAGGTTTCCCTCGAGCGGCATCGGTGTATTCGAAGGGTTACACGTGCGGTCCCCTCGAGGGCGGTTGTCCACCTCGAGGGACGACACGCCGGAGTCGGACACGCCGATGAGAACAAACTCTTCGTTTCTTGTGAAAAGTATTCACATCTGTGGATAACTGTGTTGATAACTCCGAAAGTCTGTGGAGTTCTCGAGGAGGAATCCGAAAACTTTCAGAGAGTGCACAGAGGGGGTCGATTGGTCCTCGAGTCTGTCCTCGAGAAGTGCACAGGCCCTCGAGGGGACCTACCAGCGTCGACAACCGTTGCTCCACAGATTGCACAGGACTTATTACTACTACTGAGAATTTCCTAGGAAAAGCTCTTTGAAAATAGTTCTGGGGACAACTCCTGTTGAGAACCTCGCCTCAAGCTGCGCTCGTCCCGGCTTCGGCTTTCCACTTGCGCCCTCGAGGGCATACGGTGGGCATCGCTTGGTCTGTGTCAGAATTCAAGTGAGCTGATGCAGATCCGCAGCAGACGAACATGCCTACCGAGAGGAATAACCCGGCGATGGAGCTTGGAAGCCTGAAGTTTCGCGTTTCCCGGGAAGAGTTCGCTGATTCAGTAGCGTGGGTTGCTCGTAGCCTGCCCTCGAGGCCGCCTGTGCCGGTTCTCGGCGGAGTTCTTCTCGACGCAACCGAAGCCGGCCTCACCGTTTCCGGGTTCGACTACGAGGTATCTGCGCAGGTCCGCGTCTCCGCAGATGTCACGACTGCAGGTCAGGCACTCGTCTCCGGACGCCTCCTTGCCGATATCACCAAGTCGCTTCCCAACAAGCCGGTCGATGTGACCCTCGAGGGCACTCGCGTGCTCATCTCCTGTGGAAGCGCCAAGTTCTCCCTGCCCACGATGCCGGTCGAGGACTACCCCCAGCTTCCGACGCTTCCGCAGCAGTCCGGGTCCATTCCCGTCGACCTGTTCTCCGAAGCCATCAGCCAGGTAGCTGTTGCAGCGGGCAAAGACGACACCCTTCCGATGCTCACGGGTATCCGTGTCGAGATCGAACAGAATTCGATCGTCCTCGCCGCTACCGACCGCTTCCGTCTCGCCGTTCGTGAACTCGAGTGGACTCCGGCAAACCCTGACGTCCAGGCTGCTGTTCTCATCCCTGCGAAGACTCTGTCCGAGTCCGCGAAAACGCTTGCCGGCAATGCAAATTCGCCGGTCGAGTTGGCTCTCGGTTCCGGTACGACCATCGGAAACGACGGACTCCTCGGCATCGTCAACGACGGACGCCGCACCACGACGCGCCTCCTCGACGCCGAGTTCCCGAAGTTCCGTCAGTTGCTGCCTGCTCAGCACACCGCGATGGCAACGGTCGAGGTCACGCCTCTCATCGAGGCCATCAAGCGTGTAGCACTCGTCGCCGAGCGTGGCGCACAGGTTCGCATGCAGTTCTCCGCTGACGGTCTGCTCCTCTCTGCGGGTGGCGACGACGCCGGCCGCGCAGAAGAGACACTCAACGCGTCGTTCCAGGGCGAAGCACTCACCATTGCGTTCAACCCCGGTTACCTGATCGACGGGTTGAACTCGCTTCACAGCGAAAACGTTCTGTTCGGCTTCACCACTCCCAGCCGTCCGGCTGTTCTTCGCCCCGCGGCCGAGGAAGAGCCCACGGCAGACGAGTCCGGTAACTTCGCTGCGCCCTCGAGCGAGTACACGTACCTGCTGATGCCGGTTCGCCTCCCGGGCTGAGTGGTACCCCGCACTTCAGTTCGCGCCTGACCAGGGAGAACAGTATGAAGATCGGACTCGTAGGTCTCGGCAAGATGGGTTTCAACATGCGTGAGCGCTTACGCGCGCATGGCCTCGAGGTGATCGGATACGACCCTCGACCGGAAGTCACCGATGTCGGGTCACTTGCCGAACTCGCTGCTTCCCTCGAGGGACCTCGAGTCGTCTGGGTCATGGTTCCGGCCGGTGAAATCACCCAGAGCACCATTGCCGAACTGGCTGATGCCCTCGAGGGCGGCGATCTGGTCATCGACGGTGGGAACTCGCGCTACACCGACGACGCTGTCCATGCCGAGCTTCTGGGCGCCCGTGGGATCGGTTTCCTCGACTGCGGTGTCTCCGGTGGTATCTGGGGCCGTGAGAACGGCTACGGCCTGATGGTGGGCGGATCCGAGCCCGACGTGGCGAAGGCAATGCCGATCTTCGACGCCCTTCGCCCCGACGGCGACGCTGCAGACGGTTTTGTCCACGCCGGCCCCGTCGGTGCTGGTCATTACGCGAAGATGGTGCACAACGGCATCGAATACGGCCTGATGCAGGCGTATGCCGAGGGGTACGAGCTCCTCGAGGCGGAAAGCCTGATCGCGGACGTTCCGGGCGTGCTCCGAGCTTGGTCGAAGGGAACCGTCGTACGTTCGTGGTTGCTCGATCTGCTTGTCGACGCCCTCGAGGAGGATCCGGAGCTTGCGCAGATCACGGGCTATACCGAGGATTCCGGTGAGGGCCGCTGGACGGTCGAGGAAGCTATCAAGCACGCTGTCCCCGCTCCCGTCATCTCCGCTGCTCTGTTCGCGAGATTTGCTTCACGACAGGATGATTCACCGGCCATGAAGGCGGTGTCGGCCTTGCGTAATCAGTTCGGTGGTCACGCGGTCAAGAGCGCTTCGCCCAAGAATTCGGCTTCTGGAAGCTAAGTGTTCGTTCGTAGATTTTCGTTGCGGGACTTCCGATCCTGGGATTCGCTGACGCTGGACCTCACGCCGGGAACAACTGTCTTCCTCGGTTCGAACGGGCACGGTAAAACCAACGTCCTCGAGTCACTGGGGTATCTGTCCACGCTGTCCTCTCATCGGGTGTCCACGGATGCACCGATGATCCGCAGCGGTTCCGCCAGTGCTTTTGCCGGTGCAACGGTGGTCAACAATGGGCGCGAACTGACCATCGACGTCGAACTGATCGAGGGAAAGTCCAACCGCGCCAGGATAAATCAGTCGCCGACGCGTCGTCCGCGGGAAGTACTGGGAATTCTGCAGTCGGTGATGTTCGCGCCGGAAGATCTGTCGTTGGTTCGCGGAGATCCTGGCGATCGTCGACGCTATCTCGACGAGTTGTTGACGTCGCGGATTCCCCGAATGGCTGCCGTCCGTGCGGATTACGACAAAGTGCTGCGTCAGCGCTCAGCCCTACTCAAAACTGCTGGTGCGGCTTTGCGCCGCGGTTCTCGTGGTGGCGAGTCCGACAACGTCCTCTCCACCCTCGAGGTGTGGGACGGGCATCTGGCCGCTCACGGCGCACAATTGTTGGCCGGGCGCCTCGAGTTGGTCCATGATCTGGCGCCCCACCTGGCGGAGTCGTATCGTTCCATCGCACCCGAGTCCCGGCCGGCGTCGATTCGATACAAGAGCAGCCTGGGTTCGTCGTTGGATCCCGAATTCACTGATCCTGCAAGGATTTCCGGTATCGACGACGTTGCATACCTCGAGGAGAGATTCCATCTCGAGTTGGCACAGATGAGGTCGAAGGAAATCGATCGCGGAGTGTGTCTGGTCGGTCCGCATCGGGACGACCTGGAGCTGGTTCTCGGCGACAGTCCGGCGAAAGGTTTTGCCAGTCATGGTGAATCGTGGTCGTTCGCGCTTTCGCTGAGACTGGCAGGTTTTGCCCTGTTGCGCGCGGACGGCAGCGACCCGGTCCTGATGCTCGACGACGTATTCGCGGAATTGGACCGTCGTCGGCGTCGTGCGCTCGCCACCGTTGCGGCTACCGCAGAACAGGTGCTGATCACGGCCGCCGTTCCCGAGGATGTACCGGAGGAACTCGAGGCGGCCAAGTTCGGCGTCGAAGCCTCCGATACCGGAGACGGTCGGATATCCCGGATAGTGCCCGTAGGCTCGACGGATCAGGAGGTCGAGTTCGATGACTGAAGACAGCAGCGCGGCCCCGGAGCCCGAGCTCAAGGGGATCGATCTGGCGCGCCGTGCCCTCGAGGAGGCACGCGCGACAGCCAAAGCCAACGGCAAGGCCGTCGGGCAGGGGCGCTCGTCGCCCAAATACGGAAGTGGCCGCCCGCGTCGACGCAGCGGTTGGTCCGGCCCCGGCCCGGATGCGCGGGACCCTCAGCCGTTCGGCGCTCTCACCAGCGCTATCTCCAAATCGCGTGGGTGGTCCCCCAAGGTGTCCGAGGGCACGGTCCTCGGTCGGTGGCCGCAGGTCGTCGGTGAAGACATCTCCGCGCACGCCGAGCCGATCTCTCTGAAAGAAGGTGTTCTCAGCATCTCCGCCGAGTCGACGGCTTGGGCTACCCAGTTGCGCATGATGCAGTCCCAGATTCTGGCCAAGATCGCTGCTGCCGTCGGTGACGGCGTCGTGAAGACACTGCGCATCACCGGTCCGAGTGCGCCTAGCTGGCGCAAGGGTGAAAGGCATGTGAAAGGCCGCGGACCTCGCGATACGTACGGCTGAGGAAAACTCAACCAGGACCTGGTTCTACCTATTACTTCGTGTTACAGTTAAAACTCGCTAGTGAGTGAACTGTGTCACAAGGCTGTCGTTCCCTACCGATCGGCAGGCATGAAGGAGTAGCTAGATGTCGCAGAAGATATCGACACCCGCTTCGTCGTTCGCCGAGCCGGATCACATCCTGTTGCAGGCTCGCAATGTCGAGTTCGACTGGTCCGATCTGCCTATGCACTGGATTCCGGGCGATCCGTTCAGCACACACGTTCTCAACGTGCTTCACCTCCTCCTCCCAGCCGGTGAGGAGTGGTTTGTCGAGACCTTCAAGGAAGCTCTTCCTCTGATCGAGGACGAGAAACTCCGTGAAGACGTCGTCGGATTCATCGGCCAAGAGGCGATGCACTCCAACGCGCACTCGGGTGTCCTCGTCCATCTGAAGGAAAACGGCCTGGATCCGACGCCGTACACCCAGCAGATGGAGTGGGCATTCTCGAAACTGCTCGGACCGCGCCCGATGACGGGACTGCGCGCCGAGAATCACCTGGTGGAGCGCTTGGCGATCATCGCGGCCATCGAACACATCACTGCTTTCCTCGGCGACTGGGTGCTCAACGCCAAGGGGCTCGACAAAGCCGGCATGCACCCGACCATGCTTGATCTTCTTCGCTGGCACGGCGCCGAAGAAGTCGAACACCGCGCCGTCGCGTACGACGTGATGCGCTACTTCGACAAGCGTGAGACCCGGCGGATCCGTACCCAGATCCTCGTCACGCCCGCAATCGTGTGGCTGTGGATTCGCGGTACCCGGTTCTTGATGCGCAACGATCCCGAGCTTGCCGCTCAGGCTCCCAGCCGTCGACGACCCCACCTGTCCGATTTCATCGCGGCCGGAAAGCGTGGCACAGTTCCCACGTCGTTCGAGCTGGTCAAGCGGATGTCGACGTACTTCAGCAAGTCCTATCACCCCAGTAACGAGGGCTCGACCGCCCAGGCGGTGCAGTACCTGGCGTCGTCACCCGCAGCTCAGGCGGCTGCACGGTGATTTCACTCTCGAGGGTCAAGGACGTCATCTCCGGGCACGACGGGTTGCCGCGTTTTCCGGCGCCACCCGATTTGTCCGGAAAGAACCGTCCCGACCGTGCCATGCGCATCACGGAGTTATTGGCGGACAAGTACCTTCGGGTGTTGACGGCCTACGACTACAACCCCGAGATCGCTGGCCACAACCCCGACACGGCCATGAACATGGTGGTCAGTACGCGTGAGGTGGTGGCGACCGACGAGAACGTCGTTCGCCTGCGCTTCGAATCCGCCGACGGTTCACCGATTCCGCCGTGGCATCCAGGTTCGCACCTGGACTTCCATCTACCTTCGGGTCTGCGGCGTCAGTATTCGCTGTGCGGCGACCCTGCCGATCGCACGGGATACAGCGTCGCGGTTCGTCGGATCCCCGACGGCGGTGGCGGTTCCATCGAGATGCACGCTCTCAAGCCGGGTGAGCACGTCACGGTACGCGGCCCTCGCAACGGATTTCCCTTTGTGGGTGAAGGCAGTGCACTGTTTGTTGCCGGCGGTATCGGTATCACGCCGATCATCGCAATGGTCCGTGCGGCAAGAGAATTGGGAATGGACTGGTACTTCGTGTACTCGGGCCGCTCTCGTGAATCCATGCCGTTCCTCGACGAGATCGCGAGCTGGGAACCCGAGCGTGTCTTCGTGCGCCCGGACGACGAGTTCGGATTGCCCACCACCGCAGACCTTCTCGGACGAGCGCCGGTCGGCGGCGCCGTGTACTGCTGCGGCCCGACGCCGATGCTCGACGCCGTCCGCCGCGGATTCCGCGATACACCCTCCACTGCTTTGCATTTCGAGCGGTTCGGGGCTCCGCCGGTGATCGACGGCAAGGAATTCGAAGTGCAGCTGGTCAATTCGGGTCAGGTGCTCACCGTGCCCGCCGACGAGTCCGCGCTCGACGTCATCAAGAAGACATTGCCCGGTGTCGGGTACTCGTGTCAGCAGGGTTTCTGCGGAACCTGTCGTGTGAAGGTACTCGCGGGCAAGCCCGATCACCGCGAAAGGCGTCTGACCGACACCGAACAGGAAACGGAGATGCTCATCTGCGTATCCCGTTCCGAGGGTGGACGTCTCGTTCTCGATCTCTAGATATTCCGACTCCGAAGGGTTCGACAATGTCCAAGCACTCTCCTGTCCATGCCGTGACCGCGCGTCGCGTGACCAACGGTTCCGTCAGCCTGGCAGTGTTCGAGCAGGGCAAGGCAGACGGCGAGACCATCGTCCTGGTGCATGGTTGGCCCGACACCCATGAATTGTGGAACCGCATCGTGCCTTTGCTGGCAGACGACTTCCGCGTCGTCAGCTACGACAGCCGCGGGGCCGGTGAGAGCACGATCCCCTCGAGGGTGCAGGACTACCAACTGAGCGCACTGGCCGGCGATCTTTTTGCCGTCATCGACGCGGTCAGCCCGGGCAAGCCGGTGCACGTCCTGGCACATGACTGGGGATCCGTGGAAACGTGGGAAGCGGTCTGCGAGCCGGGTGCCGAAGAGAAGATCGCGTCGTTCTCGTCCATCTCGGGCCCCAATCTCGATCATCTCGGGAAGTGGATCCGGGCGAGCGTGTCCAAGCGTCGTTTCCTCGGCCCGGCGGCGCAGGGAATTGCGTCGGCCTACACCGTTCTGTTCCAGATTCCCGGGCTGTGCACCCTCCCGTTGCGTCTGTGGTTCTCCAAGCACTGGCCGGCATTTCTGGGCTTCTTCGACGGTCTGGACCCTCGTGTGGTCAACACCGCGCCCACCATCGCCGACGACATGGTGAACGGACTCAAGCTTTATCGCGCGAACATCCGGCCGTCTCTCGGCAAGCCGCGGGATCGGTACACGGACGTGCCTGTTCAGCTCATTCTGAACAAGTACGACAAAGCCGTTCGTCCGGTGGGATACGAAGACACCGAAAAATGGGTCTCCGACCTGCAGCGACGTGAAATTGCCGCGGGACACTGGTCGCCGTTTTCACATCCGAGCGAGGTTGCCGAACATGCGCGGGCATTTATCGCGAGCCTGAGAGAGCGTCGCTCGGAGAAGCAAAGTTCCTAGCGTTTCACCTTCAGGGGATCGTAAAAATTCGTCTGCGGCGCAGCCAGGGGTGTCATTGGCCGCTTCTAGTCGGTGCTTACCAGTAAGATGGTCAACGGTAACTAGCGGCAACATTCTCGAACCCGCTCCGACGACACCCGCAAGGGCTTGCTGACGGCTGCGCTCGAGTATTGACGGAGAAGGAGAGCTACCCACCCGTGGCTGCCCAGAAGTCAGATACAAGCACTTCCAGCAAGGACTACAACGCGTCGTCCATCACCGTCCTCGAAGGACTCGAGGCGGTACGTAAGCGTCCAGGCATGTACATCGGTTCCACCGGTGAACGCGGCTTGCACCACCTCATTTGGGAGGTCGTCGACAACTCGGTCGACGAGGCGATGGCCGGACACGCCACCAAGGTCGAGGTCACCCTCCTCGAAGACGGCGGAATCCGCGTCATCGACGACGGCCGTGGCATCCCGGTCGGCATGCACGCCTCCGGAGTACCCACCGTCGAGGTCGTGCTGACCCAGCTGCACGCCGGCGGCAAGTTCGACTCCGACTCCTACGCCGTCTCAGGTGGTCTGCACGGCGTCGGTATCTCGGTGGTCAACGCGCTCTCCACCCGGCTCGACGTCGACATCAAGGTCGACGGCTACCGGTGGCAGCAGACGTACACCGATTCCAAGCCGGGAGAGCTCGTACAGGGCGACCCGACGAAGGAGACCGGCACCACCGTCAGTTTCTGGGCTGATCCCGAGATCTTCGAGACCACCCGCTACAACTTCGAGACCGTTGCGCGTCGTCTGCAGGAAATGGCCTTCCTCAACAAGGGCCTGACCATCACGCTGACCGACGAGCGCGCCGAGGTCATCGACGACGAAGCTGCCGAGGTAGCCGAGGCTCCCAAGTCTGCTGCCGAAGAAGCCGAAGAAGCTGCCCAGGCAGCGCCGCGTAAGTCCAAGACCCGTATCTACCACTACCCCGGTGGACTCGAGGACTACGTCCGGCACATCAACAAGAGCAAGACCCCGATCCACAACTCGGTCGTGGGATTCACCGCCAAGGGCACCGGCCACGAGCTCGAGGTCGCAATGCAGTGGAACTCCGGCTACTCGGAGTCCGTGCACACCTTCGCCAACACGATCAACACCCACGAGGGTGGTACCCACGAAGAGGGCTTCCGCGCCGCACTGACCGCAACGGTCAACAAGTACGCGCTCGAAAAGAAGCTGCTCAAGGACAAGGATCCCAAGCTCACCGGTGACGACATCCGTGAAGGACTTGCGGCCATCATCTCGGTGAAGGTCGGTGAACCCCAGTTCGAGGGTCAGACCAAGACCAAGCTCGGCAACACCGAGGTCAAGTCCTTCGTACAGAAGGCGTGCAACGAGCACCTCGCGCACTGGTTCGAGGCGAACCCCGCCGACGCGAAAACCATTGTGAACAAGGCTGTTTCGTCGGCGCAGGCCCGCGTTGCCGCGCGTAAGGCGCGTGAGCTGGTCCGTCGTAAGAGTGCGACCGACCTCGGTGGCCTGCCAGGCAAGCTCGCCGATTGCCGCTCCAACGATCCGGAGAAGTCCGAGATCTACATCGTGGAGGGCGACTCCGCAGGCGGCTCGGCCAAGTCCGGCCGAGACTCGATGTACCAGGCGATCCTCCCGCTTCGCGGAAAGATCATCAACGTGGAGAAGGCGCGTATCGATCGCGTCCTCAAGAACACCGAAGTCCAGTCGATCATCACCGCGTTCGGCACGGGCATCCACGACGAGTTCGACATCGCCAAGTTGCGCTATCACAAGATCGTGCTCATGGCCGACGCCGACGTCGACGGTCAGCACATCGCAACGCTGCTGCTCACGCTGCTGTTCCGCTTCATGCGGCCGCTCGTCGAGCACGGCAAGGTCTACCTCGCGCAGCCGCCGCTGTACAAGCTCAAGTGGCAGAAGGGTGCGCAGCCGGAATTCGCGTACTCCGACCGCGAGCGCGACGCGATGGTCAAGGCAGGCCTCGAGTCCGGCAAGAAGATCAACAAGGACGACGGCATCCAGCGCTACAAAGGCCTCGGCGAGATGAACGCCAAGGAGCTGTGGGAAACCACGATGGACCCGACGGTGCGCGTTCTGCGTCTCGTCACGCTCGACGACGCGGCTGCTGCCGACGAGCTGTTCAGCGTGCTGATGGGCGAAGACGTCGAAGCACGACGCAGCTTCATCACCCGCAATGCCCGGGACGTTCGTTTCCTCGACGTGTAGGCCTGCGGCCCTGTGAGCGGTTGCGGAGTCCCCGGACTCCTTTTCCGCGCACAGGGGCTTGCCCCCTCTTTTAAGAAAGTGAGCTCATGACCGACACCACGTTGCCACCGGACGGTCCGCAACACGACCGGATCGAACCGGTCGACATCCAGCAGGAAATGCAGAACAGCTACATCGACTACGCCATGAGCGTCATCGTCGGTCGCGCTCTGCCGGATGTCCGCGACGGACTCAAGCCGGTGCACCGCCGCGTGCTCTACGCGATGTACGACAACGGATATCGCCCAGACCGCGGATACGTGAAGTCTGCCCGACCGGTCGCCGAGACCATGGGTAACTACCACCCCCACGGCGACTCCTCGATCTACGACACGTTGGTCCGTATGGCCCAGCCGTGGTCGCTCCGTTACCCGCTCGTCGACGGTCAGGGAAACTTCGGATCCCGCGGCAACGACGGCGCAGCCGCCATGCGTTACACCGAGTGCAGGCTCACGCCGCTCGCGATGGAAATGCTGCGCGAAATCGACCACGAGACAGTCGATTTCACCCCGAACTACGACGGCAAGACGCAGGAACCGACGGTTCTGCCCAGCCGTATCCCGAACCTTCTGATCAACGGTTCCAACGGCATCGCCGTCGGTATGGCCACCAACATTCCGCCGCACAACCTGCGTGAAGTTGCCGAGGCCATCTACTGGGCGCTCGAGAACTTCGAGGCGGACGAGGAAGCCACCCTCGCGGCCGTCATGGAGCGCATCAAGGGACCCGACTTCCCGACGCACGGGCTCATCGTCGGTGGACAGGGCATCCAGGATGCCTACACCACCGGTCGTGGCTCCGTTCGTATGCGCGGCGTCGTCGAGATCGAAGAAGATGCCAAGGGCCGCACCACGATCGTCATCACCGAGCTGCCCTACCAGGTCAACCCGGACAACCTGATCACCTCCATCGCGGAGCAGGTTCGTGACGCCAAGATCGGTGGTATCTCCGACATCCACGACGAGTCCTCGGACCGCGTCGGCATGCGCATCGTCGTCACCGTCAAGCGTGACGCCGTTGCCAAGGTCGTGCTGAACAACCTTTACAAGCACACCCAGCTGCAGACCAGTTTCGGCTGCAACATGCTCTCCATCGTCGACGGAGTGCCGCGCACGCTGCGCCTCGACCAGATGATCCGTCTGTACACGACGCATCAGCTCGAGGTCATCGTTCGTCGTACCAGGTACCTGCTTCGCAAGGCACAGGAGCGCGCCCACATCCTGCGCGGTCTGGTCAAGGCCCTCGACGCTCTGGACGAGGTCATCGCCTTGATCCGTGCGTCGCAGACCGTCGACATCGCTCGCGCCGGATTGATGGAACTCCTCGACGTCGACGAGATCCAGGCCGACGCCATCCTCGGCATGCAGCTGCGTCGTCTGGCCGCCCTCGAGCGTCAGAAGATCGTCGACGAGTTGGCCGAGATCGAACTCGAAATCGCGGACCTCGAAGACATTCTGGCTCGCCCGGAGCGTCAGCGCGCGATCGTTCGTGACGAGCTCAAGGAAATCGTCGACAAGTACGGCGACGACCGTCGTACCCGCATCATCGCCGCCGACGGAGACGTCAACGACGAGGATCTGATCGCCCGCGAAGACGTCGTCGTCACGATCACCGAGACCGGCTACGCCAAGCGCACCAAGACTGATCTCTACCGATCGCAGAAGCGCGGCGGCAAGGGTGTTCAGGGTGCCGGCCTCAAGCAGGACGACATCGTCTCGCACTTCTTCGTCACCTCGACGCACGACTGGCTGCTGTTCTTCACCACGAAGGGCCGCGTCTACCGCGCGAAGGCTTACGAGCTGCCCGAGGCGAGCCGTACCGCTCGCGGTCAGCACGTTGCCAACCTCCTGGCCTTCCAGCCGGATGAGCGCATCCAGTCCGTCATCCAGATCAAGACGTACGAAGACGCGCCATACCTGGTGCTCGCCACACGCAACGGTCTGGTCAAGAAGTCCAAGCTCACCGACTTCGACTCCAACCGCAGCGGTGGCATCGTCGCCATCAACCTGCGCGGTGAAGACGAACTGGTCGGCGCTGTTCTCTGCTCCGCCGACGACGACCTGCTCCTTGTCTCGGCACAGGGCCAGTCGATCCGCTTCTCGGCCACCGACGAGGCACTGCGTCCGATGGGCCGCGCCACGTCCGGTGTCCAGGGCATGCGTTTCAACGGTGACGACGAGCTGCTCTCGCTCAACGTCGTTCGTGAAGGAACGTTCCTCCTGGTCGCCACCTCGGGCGGTTACTCCAAGCGAACCGGCATGGAGGATTACCCGGTGCAGGGTCGCGGCGGCAAGGGCGTGCTCACGATTCAGTACGACAAGAAACGTGGCACTCTGGTCGGTGCGCTCATCGTCGACGACGACGACGAGCTGTACGCGATCACCTCGGGCGGCGGCGTCATCAGGACGGCTGCCAAGCAGGTTCGTAAGGCGGGACGCCAGACCAAGGGCGTGCGTCTGATGAACCTCGGCGAAGGCGACACATTGCTCGCGATTGCGCGCAACGCCGACGAGCCCGAAGAGCTCGCTGCAGAGACCACCGACAACGCAGACAATGCCGATGGAGCTAAGGAGTCCTAGTGAGCACTCCCAACCAGCCGGGCAGTGACCAGAAGAGTGAAAGCACTTCAGGTTCGACGCCACCGAAGCCGGAGCAGGCAACTGCTCCGACGGGGCCGCAGACCTCGAAACCTGCAGCTCCAGCGGACGGCGGACCCAAAGCTTCCGAGGCAGCTCCGGCGCCCAAGGCACCGGAGCCGTCTCGCGGCCCGTCGGATTCGGCCCAGAAACCGGCGGCTGCGGCTCCCGACGCCGCGGGTGCGGCCAAGGGTCAGGCTCCTTCCGCTCCTTCTGTGGCTCCGGCTGCGCCGGTAACCCCGGCGAAGGGTGATGGTCAGGCTCCGCCGCAACCGGTCGCCAATCAGGCTCGTGGCAGCCAGGCACCGCCGTGGCAGCGGGGACCCCAGCCGTCAGGCCAGCCTCAGGGTCAGCCAGCTCAGAACCCCGCTGCTCAGAATCCGGCGTCCAAGGCCCCGGCGTCGAAGGCTCAGCCACCGCAGAATCAGGCTCCGCAAAGTCAGCCGCAGACCAACATCACGCGCCCGGCCGGCGCTGGTGCTCCTGCAGGTCGACCGGCAGCTCCTGCTGGGGGTAAGCCGCCTGCGGGTCCGCAGCGTCCTGCAGCGGCAGGCCCGGCACAGGGTGGTCCGGCACAGGGTGGTCCGGCCAAAAACCCAGCGCAGGGTGGTGCGCCGAAGGGACAGCCGCAGGCGGGTCGCCCTGCTGCCGGTGCACAGACAGGTCGTCCTGCCGGCAACCCGTCGGCGCGTCCTGTCGTGACAGGAACGGCAGCTGCCGCAGCTACCGGTGGCGTCGCCGGCGCAGCGGCAGCCAAGGCTGTTGCACCCTCGGGCGCAAATCCCAAGGCTGCAAATGCCACGGTCGCCAATCCCACCGTCGCTAATCCGAAAGCAAAAGCCGCCGCGATCGACGGGCCGACTCGGCACATCGATCGCAAGGATCTGCCGAAGGACATGCCTGACCTCTCCGAGGCCAAGCATCCGTTGCCTGCTGCGGTGAAGGGTGAGAAAACTCACGCCGTATCGGCTTCGGTCGTGGACGGTGCGCCACTGCGCGCAACGGTCCAGATCCGTCGTATCGACCCGTGGTCCACGCTCAAGATCACGTCGGTGATCTCGGTGTCGCTGTTCTTCGTGTGGATGGTGGCCGTCGGACTGCTCTACGTCGTTCTCGACGGCATGGGCGTCTGGGATCGCCTGAACAACGCGTTCACCGACATCGTTGCCGACGGCGGCTCCGACGGACTGGTGACGGCCGGCCAGGTGTTCGGCTACGCCGCGCTGATCGGTATCGCGAACATGGTGCTTTTCACGGCACTCGTCACGATCGGATCGTTCATCTACAACCTCTGCAGCGACCTGGTTGGCGGCGTCGAGGTAACTCTCGCCGACCGCGACTGACCTGCGAAAACATTGCTCCGCCGGGCCCGTTTTGGTGTCAGCGGCCCGGTGGGGTAATCTTTGGAATCGGTTCAGGGGCCTATAGCTCAGGTGGTTAGAGCGCTTTACTGATAATGAAGAGGTCGGAGGTTCAAGTCCTCCTAGGCCCACTCCCATGTGCCGAAGAAGGGTTGCTGGAATGAAGGTTTTCCTGCTTGTCGGGGCCGGAATTCTGGTAGCTCTCGGGGTCACCAAGCTGATCAAAAGTCAGCGCGGAGACAAGGTTTGGCACGATTTGGAAACAGGATAGAACCTAGGTACTCTGACTCCGGTCAGAAAACCGAACGGGGCCTTAGCTCAGTTGGTAGAGCGCTGCCTTTGCAAGGCAGATGTCAGGAGTTCGAATCTCCTAGGCTCCACAGTAGGAAAACACCCTCCCGGGATCCGGGAGGGTGTTTTTGTATGCCGATGTGCGGATGGCCGGCCGGCCGGTGCCCGACTCGTGGCCCTCCCCTTCTTGAGCGAACGGTACTTTCGGCGCACTGAAGGCGATGAACATGCCGTTCGCTCGGAGTGGGGTGGCCAGAACAGCGCCCACTATGGACCGTTCGTCCCGAATTCTCCGGAAAGTCTAGTGGTCATAACCAGCCGGGCGTAGCGTGAGGAGAACCCAATTTCAGGAGGTTCGTAGTGCTTCACAACGACATTCCCAGCCACGGTGAAATTGCCGCACTCGCGGAGGTGGAAGGGCCCACCTGCATCACCATCGTGACTCCGACTGAAGATGCGCCGCAGGATCATGACAAAGCGCGCATCGCCTTCAAGGACCAGGTCCGCTCGGCACTCGCATCGGTGGAGGATCCGGCTGAGCGCAAGCTGTTCGAGGTCGAATACGCAGAGCTCGACGACGACGACGATTTCTGGCGCTTCCAGTCGCGCTCATTGGTCACGTACGCGACGCCGGAGCGTCTGGTGACCTTCCGCCTCCCCAACCGTCTGCAGGCGCTCGAAACGGTCAGCGATCGGTTTCATCTCAAGCCACTGCTCCGTTCGGTGACCTTCCCCCAGACGGCGTTTGTTCTCGCTCTCGCCGAAGGTTCGGTGCGATTGATCGAGATCGCCGCCGATCAACCGGCCGACGAGGTTCGTGTTCAGGGAATGCCGAAGAACGCTGCCGATCACGCGGGTAAGTCCTCGATCAACAGCCGAACTGAAGCCGGTCGGCTCTCGGGTTCGGACAGCCGAAAGCTGCGCGTCAATCAGTACGCCCGCGCAGTCGATCACGAGGTCCGTGGTGTCCTCGCCGGCCGTGACGTCCCCTTGATCCTGGCCGCTGCGGAACCCATCGCGTCGGTGTATCGCTCCGTGAATTCGTACCGCCACCTGGTCGACAAAACCGTCGAGGGAAACCCGGAAGCCTTGTCGACGCAGGAGGTGGCGGACGGTTCGCGACCGGCGCTCGACGATTTCCACGCCGAGCAGTTGGCGGCGGTACGGGACACCTTCAATGTGCGCACCGAACAGGGACGTACTCAAACCGACGTCGCCGACGTGGCAACGGCCGCGACGTACGGACAGGTCGACACCGTTTTCATCGACATCGATTCCGTCGTACCTGGAAGTCTCGATCCCCAGACGGGCGCTCTCACGACCGGTGAGTCGACCAACGGAAGTACATACGGGGTCGTCGACGAGATCGCTCGTCGTGCGCTCCTGACGGGTGCTCGGGTCCTCGCTGTTCGCGCCGAGGACATTCCGGGCGGCGGCGCAGTTGCCGCGATTTTGCGCTTCGCCCCGTAAACAGACTGGACGCGTGTGCGCTTCGTGACCTGATTCGGGCACGGGGCGCATACGATTCCGGCATGAAACGTGTGTGGGAACGGCTGCGCCTCTACTGCAAGACGCTGCACCCGGTCGGGCTTGCCTTTGCTCTGGTCTTCTTCACCTGGTCGATGAGTCCTTCCCTGTTGCCGCGCGCGTGGTACTTGCAGGGCGTTGCGACGGGCATCTCGCTCGCGATGGGATACGGCGTCGGCGTGACGGTTGCCTGGATGATCCGCAAGTGCGGCGTCGAACCGCAGTGGTCGGATCGCACCAAGAAGATCGGCTGGCGAATCCTGTTGGTCGCGGCCGTCATTCTGGTTCCGACGTTCTTGGTCCTCGGTTCGTGGTGGCAGCAGATCGTGCGTGACCTTGTCGAAGCTCCTCGCACCAATCAGGCGAATTACCTTCTGGTGCTGCTCATTTCGCTCGGAATCTGGTTCATCCTGCTCGAGGCGGGCTGTGGTCTTCGTTTCACCACCAACAAGCTCACCGCCGTCGCACTTCGGTTCGTTCCCCTCGAAGCGGCGAAGGTCGGCAGCTTGATCGTCATCTTCGCCCTCGGCATCTTCATCGTGAACGGTGCGCTGTACAACGGGTTGATTGCCTTCGCGAACTGGAGTTTCTCCGGTGCGGATCACGAAACACCGGACGGCATCGAACAACCCTTGATCGCTGAGCGCAGTGGTTCACCGATGTCCGCCGAAGCCTGGGATTCGCTCGGCCAGGAGGGGCGCACCTTCATGGGCAGCGGTCCCACCGCGGCCGAGATCACCGCATTGACCGGACGTGAAGCGAAGCAACCGATCCGGGTGTACGCCGGACGTGAATCCTCGGACTCGATCAACGGTGTCGCACAGCGGGTCGTCGACGAGTTGGAGCGCACCGGCGGATTCGACCGCGGAACCCTCGCAGTTGTCACGACCACCGGCCGCGGTTGGGTGAACGAGGACGTCGCGTCGGCGTTCGAGTACGTCGAGGGCGGGGACACGGCGATCGCGTCGATGCAGTACTCGTTCCTTCCGAGTCCGTTGGCCTTCATCGCCGATCGTGAGACGCCGATGATTGCGGGTCGCGCACTGTTCAACGCGGTGTACGCCAAGTGGATCGACCTGCCCGTGGAGACGCGACCCGAACTGGTTGTCTTCGGTGAGAGCCTCGGCTCCTACGGTGGCCAGGCCGCATTTGCCGGCGCTCAGGACATGATGACGCGCGTCGACGGCGCGCTGTGGGTCGGAACCCCCAACTTCACTGCTCAGTGGCAGGAAATCACGGACAGCCGCGACTCGGGCTCACCGGAGATCCTGCCGGTGATCGATGGTGGCCAGGCAATTCGGTTTGCCGGCGATCCGGAAGATCTGGAGCTGAAGTCCGACTGGGACGACGATCGCATCGTGTACTGGCAGCACGCCAGCGACCCGATCACATGGTGGTCCTTCGACCTGCTGCTCAACAAGCCGGATTGGCTCAAGGAACCGCTGGGTCGCGACGTGGATCCGGGAATGACGTGGGTACCTCTCGTGACCTTCTGGCAGGTAACCCTCGACATGGTCTTCTCGGCTGACGTCCCGTCCGGGCACGGTCACAATTACGGCGAGGATGCAGCGGACATGTGGGCCAAGATCCTGCACCCCGAGGCGTGGACCTCGGCTGATACCGACAAGCTTCGTTCGCTGCTGACCTCCAATCTGGAGCCCACGAAGTAGTCGTAAACGGTTGTAAGTCAGCCTGTTAAGGCGAAAACCTCACGAAAAAGTGTTACGTGAGGTATGTGTTACTCTGCGTTCGCTGTGTGCCAAGCCACAGCGCAGGCGAGCGTGGGGAGATCGAAACGTGAAGAGCAGAGCATGGTGGGCGGCCGGGGTTTCCGTCGCGGCACTGGTCATGGGTGCTGTGACGGCCCCTGCCGCAATGGCGGACCCGGCGGATTTCTACACGCCGCCGTCGGAGCTTCCGGCAGGTGCCAACGGAGATCTCATCAAGAGTGAGCCGTCACCACTGCTGCTGAGCGTGCCCGGATCGAACGGTGCGTGGCCGGCAACCGCCACCAAGATCATGTACCGAAGCGAGGACGCCAAGGGTGCTCCCGTTGCCGTGACGGGGACCTACCTCGAACCGTCGAACCCGTGGACCGGGCAGGGGGCGCGTCCACTGGTTGCCGCAGCGGTAGGAACGCATGGGCAGGGCGATCAATGCGCTCCGTCCAAACTGTTCAACACCGGTATCGAGTACCAGTTCCCGACGGACGTCATGGTCGGCTACGAGTCCATCTGGGTGAACACGTTGCTGCTCAACGGCATCGCCGTCGTAGTCACCGATTACGAAGGCCTCGGAACTCCTGGCGATCACACCTACGTCAACCGCGAAGCCGAAGCGCATGCGGTTCTGGACTCGGTGCGTGCCGCTCAGCAGCTCCCGAACACGGGCATTCCCGCCGACGGCCCCGTCGGACTGTGGGGTTACTCGCAAGGTGGTGGAGCTGCCGCTGCCGCAACGGAATTGAAGCCGTCGTATGCTCCCGAGCTTGATCTCAAGGGCACGTATGCAGGCGCTCCGCCCGCCGATCTGGCGGCGACGCTGCAGCAGGTCGACGGCACGTTCCTCACCGGAGTGATCGGCTACGCGCTCAACGGGATCCTTGCGCAGTACCCCGAGGTTCAGCCGCTGCTCGACGCCGAGATCAACGATCGCGGCCGACAGATGTTGGCCGCCACCAAGAACCAGTGCGTCGCCGAAAGTGGATTGCAGTTCGGCTTCCAGCAGTCGTCGAGCTTCACCAATTCCGGTGAATCACTCTCCGCAGTTCTGGCGCGTCTACCCATGGCGCAGGCGATCCTCGACGAGCAGAAGATCGGCAAGCTGACGCCGGAGTCGCCCGTGCTCATTCAGCATGGCCGCTCCGATGACATCGTTCCGTTCGGTCAGGGACAGCAACTGGCCCGTGACTGGTGCGGCAAGGGCGCGACGGTGCAGTTCTCCGTCAACGAACTGCCCCCGATCATTCCGGGCATGGCAATCAATCATGCGACGCCGTACCTGGTGGGTACACCCGAATCCGTCGGGTACATGATCGATCGCTTCAACAACGTCCCGGCACCGTCCAACTGCTGAACGTGAACATCGAAAAGCCCCGGAACACAATCTGTTCCGGGGCTTTTCGTGTGTCGACTAAGCGGTCTTCTCGGCCGAGTTCTCTTCGAGCCGAGGGGGTGCGGAAGCGACCGGCGGATGCTCGCGTCGGCGGCTCTTGAAGAACACCGCGCCACCGATCACCGCAACACCGGCGATGACGAACACGGCGACGCGCTTGCGGCCGCGAGGCTTCTCGGTGCGTTCCGCGGACTTCGTGGGGATAGCCTTTGCGCGCTCGACGCCCTTCTTGGCGAGGACCTTGCCCTGACGACCCAGGAACAACCCGACCTGCCCGGCACCGCGAGCGACCGACGTCGCGACCACCGCGGCGATGCGGCGAGCGTTGTCGGCTGCCTCGGACTCCTTGATACGAGCCGCTGTCTCTTCGAGGTAGGCGGCAGTCTCGTCGAAGGTGTCCTCGACGCGGGCGCGCGCGTGATCGAAGGTGTCGGGCAACTGCGTGCTGAGGGACTCGGTCACTCGTGTCATGACTTCACTGTGCCATAACAGTGAGGCGGGGACAGGGAGAGTTTTGCGGGGCGACATCCGCGAGAACGCCGGCAATGGCACGATGGTGGTGTGACTTCAACTCATCAGACCGCAACCGCAACGCTGCACACGAACCGCGGCGACATCAAGATCGCTCTGTTCGGCAACCATGCGCCGAAGACCGTCGAGAACTTCGTCGGCCTCGCCGACGGCTCGAAGGAGTACACCACCGCAAACGCCGCCGGCACCAAGACCGGCCCGTTCTACGACGGTGCCATCTTCCACCGCGTCATCGACGGCTTCATGATCCAGGGTGGCGACCCCACCGGAACCGGCACCGGCGGCCCGGGCTACAAGTTCGGTGACGAGTTCCACCCGGAACTGCAGTTCGACCGCTCCTACCTGCTGGCCATGGCCAACGCAGGCCCGGGAACCAACGGCTCGCAGTTCTTCATCACCACCGGCCCGACGCCGCACCTGAACCGTCGCCACACCATCTTCGGTGAGGTTCTCGACGACGATTCCAAGAAGGTTGTCGACGCTATCTCCTCCACCGCCGTCGATCGTGGCGATCGTCCGGTCGAGCCCGTCGTGATCAACAGCATCACCATCTCCTGAACAGGTAAAACAAGCAGATGACGAACCCCGGTTGGGGCGGCGGTGCGAGTGAGGGCATCCCGCCCCAACCGCGGTGCGTCCGCCATCCAGATCGACCCACCGCACTTTCCTGCAATCGTTGTGGACGTCCGGCGTGCCCGGACTGCCTCCGCGAGGCGGCGGTGGGATACCAATGTGTTGACTGTGTAGCTGCCGGCCAACGCGATGTCCGCCCCGTTCGGGGCGTCGCCGGAAACACCGTGAGCCCCGCCCGTGCGGTCCCGATCGTGACGTACACCTTGATGGGGCTCAACGTCCTGGCGTTCCTCGCCACCTTCGCGCAGTCGCGAAGCATCATGAACAATCAGGTCGGCTCGTCGATCTTCGCGAACTGGGCACTCAATCCGGGTCTGGTCGCCAGCGGTGACTGGTTCCGGCTCATCGGCTCCGGGTTCCTGCACTTCGGCATCTTGCACCTCGCGGTCAACATGTACGCCCTCTACATCCTGGGGCGCGACACCGAAATCGTGATGGGCCGCTCCCGGTACGTCGGCATCTACCTGGTTTCGCTCCTCGGCGGTTCCGCCTCGGTGATGGCGTTCCAGCCGGTGTTCTCCTCGCTCACGGCCCTGTCCTGGACCGCTGGAGCGTCTGGTGCAATCTTCGGCATCATGGGCGCACAGGCCGTCCTTCTACTGCGTTTGCGTCGAAGCCCGGTCCCGATCATCTCGGTGATCGCGATCAATGTGATCATCAGCATTTCGCTGCCCGGGATCTCGTTCTGGGGTCACGCGGGAGGTCTGGTGGCAGGTGCCGCAACGGCCGCTGCCTTCCTGTACGCCCCGCAGTGGTTGGGCGCCGGTGAGAACCGTGTGAAAGCAGTGCGGATCGGCTGGATCGCTTTTGGTGCCGTCACCGTGGTGACGTTGGGAGTCATCGTGCTCCGCGTCGTCCAACTGCGCGAACAGCTGGGAATCAGCTAGCAAGAATCCTAGGGCCCAGCCGTTGGCTCAGCCGCCGATGATGGACTCGCAGGCGAACGTGATCTCGAAGCTCGACGTCTCCATCGGGTTGCCCTTGTCCCGGGCGCCGATTCCCTCGCCCGTCACCACGAAGGTATTGCCGTCCTGCTTGGCACTGGCAGATCCGCCAGGCAGTCCCGGTGCGAATCCGGCGGTGTACGGCAGACCGTTCGATCCACCCTCACTTCCGGCGATTCCAGCAGTCTGAACCGTGCCGGATTCATCGATGATGGCTGTGACGGTCAACATGCCGTAGGTGGCATTCTCCGCGTCGAGCAGTGTCATAACTGTCGTGCCGCCGTCCTTTGCGCACTTCGTCTCGAATTCGGCGTCGAGCGTCTTCCCGCCGACGGTGGCCGAGGATGTAGCGGACGAGGCGCCGGCAGCGCTCTTGTCGGAGTCGGTCTTGTCGGAGTCGCTGCCGCAGGCGGAGGCGAATAGTGCGACCGCCGCGATGGTGGCAGCGACTGCGGTGGAGGACCGGCGGGTCATCGTGGTCCGAACCATCTTCGTCATGTTCTGTCCTTCAAGTCACGCGGTGCATCCGCACTCGCTCTGGCTATTTCGCCGATAACACTAGCCAGTGACTCAGTGCTCGTAGCGCTAAACCCCCAGCTCAGGCGGGTTTGTCGCCTTCGACTGTTCAGGGACGTTCGTCAGGCTGCTGCGGGTCATTCGCCGGATCGTCGGGAGTAAATGCACATGCAGGGACGGTTTCTATAGAGATTGTCCACATAGGTTGGGCTCGGTGGTGCTTCTACTGTGGCTTGAGTCACTTCGTAGATAGCAACGCTGACCTTTTCCGAGGAGTACCCCTGCCATGACCTCCACCGATAGCACCACCACTGACGGTGGGGTTGCGCCGAGCGAGATCGAATCTCGCGTGGTGAAGAAGGTAGCGCGCCGGCTGATTCCCTTCCTGATCCTGCTCTATTTCGTGAACTATCTGGATCGTACGAACATCGCCTTCGCGAAGCTCACCATGAGCGCCGACCTCGGGATGACCGAGACGATGTTCGGCCTCGCCTCCGGACTCTTCTTTGTCGGCTATCTGTTGTTCGAGGTGCCGAGCAACCTGGCCCTGCACCGCTTCGGCGCCCGGCTGTGGATCGCGCGCATCATGCTCACCTGGGGCATCCTCGCCGCTGCGCTGGCATTCGTGCCCAACGTGGGCAGCCTCTATTTCCTCCGCATTCTGCTGGGAATCGCCGAGGCCGGCTTCTTCCCCGGAGTTCTTCTCTACCTGACCTTCTGGTTCCCGAAGAAGTACCGCGTACGCCTGATGGGCTTGTTCCTGCTGACGCTTCCGCTCTCGTCGGCGCTCGGTGCCCCGCTCTCGGCTGCCATCATCCAGTACGGCGACGGCCTGTTCGGGTTGGCCGGATGGCGCGTGATGTACCTGATCGAGGGTCTGCCCGCCGTGATCTTGGCGTTTGTCGTCTGGTTCTACCTCACCGACCGTCCCGCCGACGCGAAGTGGTTGACCCTCGAGGAGCGCACCTGGCTGATGAAGTCCATGGCCGACGAGGAGAAAGAACTCGGCGACGCCGGTCACCAGTCCGCCGGCAAGACCCTGCGCGATCCCCGCGTCATCGGTTTCGGTCTGGTCTACTTCGGAATCACCTACGGCCTTTACGCTTTGAGCTTCTTCCTGCCCAGCATCGTCGCGGGATTCAAGCAGACGTTCAACACCGATTTCTCGCTCGTCGAGACAGGCCTGATCGTGGCCGTCCCCTACGCGATCGGCGCTGTCGCGATGGTGCTGTGGAGCCGCCATTCCGACAAGACCGGTGAACGAATGTGGCACGTTGCTGCCCCGACGCTCCTGGGTGCGGTATCCATTCCGATTGCGCTGTACCTGGATTCGCCGTTCACCGTCATGATCGCGGTCTCGCTCACCGCTGTCGGTGTCCTCTGTGCGCTCCCCGTCTTCTGGTACCTGCCCACCACGTTCCTGACGGGTGCCAGCGCGGCCGCGGGTATCGCCATGATCAACTCGATCGGCAATGCGTCGGGCTTCGGTGCTCCGTACATCACCGGCTGGCTCACCGATGTGACCGGAAATGCCAAGGCAGGCCTGTGGGTGGTGGGTGCCGTGATGCTCTGTGCCGCAATTCTTGTGGTGGCACTGGCCAAGCGATCGAGCAAGCCCGCTCAGATCTGACCGAGTTTCCCCGCACTGGCACGCAGCCGGATCAGGAGCGCAAGATCGAGCGCCTGGTCCGGCTGACGCCACTGCGTACCGATCAATCGGTCGATCGATTCGAGGCGTTGATACAGAGTGTTGGCGTGAATCGCGAGCGCGGCGGCGGTCGCAGAATGTTTGCAATTGTGCGACAGGTACGACGCCAGGGTGTCCAAGAGCGGAACGCCGCGTCGTTGCTCCTCCTCGAGGAGAGGACCGAGGGACCGCAGCGTCAGCGCTTCGAGTTCTTCGCGGCCGGTGCGGCTGAGGAGAATTCGGTAAATGCCGAGGGAACTTGCCGGTTCCACGTGGGAGGCCCGCCCGAGAGTCTCGAGGACGTCGACGGTGTGTTGTGCCTCGACATAGGCTCGCGCCAGACCTTCCGCTCCCACCGCGGGATCGGCGATTCCCACTGTCGGGTTCTCCGCCGGCTGCACCCACGCCGCCGCAACCTCTACTGGTGACATTCCCGGAATCAGAGCGATGACCCGTGAACCATGCTCGGCAACAACAGTTCCTGACGGGAATGCAATTTCCTCGATACTGCGACGCGTACGGTCTACGGCGTCGGCCGGGCGGGCCACCACGACGGTGTACGAGCGGTCGGGGTTGAGTCCAGCCAGGCGGAACTGACCAGTGACTTCGGCCGGCGTCGGCGCTGGCCTGGTGATCAGATCGACCAGAAATGCGTCGCGTGCTCGGCGAGTGGCTTCCCTGGCCGCCCGTTCGCCTACCAGGGCAAGCGCAATGGCCGGGGCTGACCTTTCGAGTGCCAACCTCATTGCGGCGGTGGGTTCATGACGCGAGAGTAGGAACAGAACTCCGAGTTGGTCACCGGCACTGCGTACTTCGGTGGCGAACAGGAACTGCTCACCGACGATGAGCGTCACCTCCTGCTCGCGTCTGTCAGCGACAAAGATGTCGAAGACCCGATGCACGCTCTCGCTCACCCGTTGCAGTCCCGGTGGGATCTCCGACGTTCCGGTCACGAAGAACACCGGTGAACCCGTCGACGCGGAGGTTTCTTCCACGAGTTCGCGAACACCGCCGCCGCGCAGGACAACTTGTGTGAGCGATCGGTCCCAGGTCAGTGTCTGTTCGAGAAGTGCTGTGCGCTCGGCAAGTTCGGTATTCGCTGCATTCACTTCTGCAACCGTCGCGCGATATCGTTCGAGAGAGCGGGCATTCTCGATCGCCACCGAGGCATGAGCTGCGAGAGCGGACAGCAACGCAACTTCCTCGTTGCCGAATCGGCGCTCCTGACGCTTGCACGCGCAGAGTGCACCCAGGATCTTGCCGTTCAATGTCAGCGGCACTGCCAACAAACCGCGCATGTTCTCGGCTCGCGCTGCGTCGTCGGCGGGTCCGATATGTGCAAACGAGGGATCGTTGCGGTAGTCGGGAGACCAAGCAGGAGAGGAGTTCTCGACCACGCGACCGATGAGGCCTTCTCGGAACGGAACCGTCAGGCCGAGCAGTTGCGACGTATACGCCCCGCTCGTGACTTCGATGATCAAGATGTCGTCGTGAATGAGAGCAAGGTACGAAAGGTCTACGCCGAGTAGCCGTTTGGCCTGATCCACGATCTCCTGCAGAAGGGCGTGATGATCGTGCATCGTGGTCAGCAGCGACGCGATGTCGTTGAGTGCGCCCAGCTCGGTGGCGCGTTGTCGGCGCTGAGCCAGGAGACTACGCAGTTGGAGTGCGGATCGGGCTTCTCGCTCGATCTCGGCTGCGACCTCGGGGCCTGACCCGGCGGCCAACTGATCGCGGTGTTCGATCAGTTCCTCGGTGGATGCCTCGGCCAGGAGAAGCTGTAGCCAGTTCTCGTGCATCGGCACTCCCTTGTCAGGCCAAATTGTCAGGCCAACGATGAGTATGGAGAGAATGTCCATACGGTTTCCGGTTTCTCGGAGTAAATCTACATGGGGTGGTGTAGCCGCCGTCACTATCGTGGAGGCATGACACTCCTCGAGGCGCTCGGCTCGCAGATCGATGCGGATCGACTGATCACCGACCCCGACATCATGGCGAGCTACATCCACGACGACGCCGAGTGGGCTCCCTACGAGATGCCCGTCGCCGTGGTCCGCCCGCGTACAGCCGAGCAGGTACAGACAGTTGTGCTGGCGTGCATCGCCCACGGTGCGCCCGTCGTCACGCGCGGCGCCGGCACCGGTCTGTCGGGTGGAGCCAACGCAGTCGCCGGCGGCGTCGTGATCGCCTTCGACGCGATGAACGCCATCAAGGAGATCAACACCCTCGAGCGTTTGGCCGTGGTCGAACCCGGAGTGGTCAACGATCACCTCCGCGACGCGTGCGCCGAGCACGGCCTCTGGTATCCGCCCGATCCGGCGAGCGCACCCTGGTCGACGATCGGCGGCAACGTCGCGACCAATGCCGGGGGCCTGTGTTGCGTCAAGTACGGCGTCACCAAGGACTACGTGCTGGGCATGCAGGTAGTTACCGGAACCGGTGAGCTGGTTCGGCTCGGGCGCCGAACTGCCAAGGGAGTGGCTGGGTTTGATCTCTCCGCGCTCATGGTCGGCTCCGAAGGCACTCTCGGGGTGATCACCGAGGTGACCGTCAAGCTACGTCCTCAGCGCGATCCCGAGCGCACCATCGTCGGATACTTCGACTCCATCGTTGCTGCGGGCAAGGCCGTCGAGGCCGTCGCCGCAGACGGGCTCACGCCGTCTGCCCTCGAGCTGATCGATCGACAGTGTCTGCTTGCCGTCGACGCCTGGAAGAACATGGGTCTCTCGGCCGACGCCGAGGTGGTCCTGCTCGGCCGCATCGACACACCTGGTGAGATCGGCGACGCCGAAGCCGAGCGAATGTTGGCCTGTTTCAACCGTTCCGGGGCAACCTGGAGCGCCAGATCCACCGACCAGGAGGAAGCCGACGCCCTGTTCTCCGCCCGACGTCTGGCGTACCCCGCCCTCGAGCGGCTCGGCCCGGTGCTCACCGAGGACATCTGTGTCCCCAAGGCAGCGGTCCCGGAGATGTTGGCACGGATCGAGGCCATTTCGGCCCGTCACGACACTCACATCGCGAACATCGCGCACGCGGGTGACGGCAACCTGCATCCGCTGCTGATCACGCCACATGACGACGAAGCGGCGCGGAGGCGTGCTCAGGCGGCTTTTGCCGAGATCATCGACAATGCCCTCGAGTTGGGCGGAACCGTCACCGGTGAACACGGCGTCGGCCTACTGAAGATGGGTGGCCTGGCACAGGAACTGTCACCGGCCGTCGTCGCGATGCATCATGCAATCAAGGGCGCACTCGACCCTCACGGAATCATGAACCCGGGCAAGGTGATTTGAAAGGCTGGGTGATCTGAAGGCTGGCTCCGTAACCGAATCGGTTTCCGGGGTTACGCCGTCGAAATGACGAGTTCCTACGCTCGAGTTGAACCGTTTGGCGAACTCGACGTATGGAGTGATGAATGTTCTCTTCCGATTTGACGCTGGCAAGTGTTGTTCCGCGGCGCGTGGAGACGGTCGAGGCCGTCCGGGCGGCAATCGCGCTGGACGGCGCCGCGGTCTTCGGTGGGCTGCACACCGAGGATGACGCCATTGCTTTCGCGTCGAAGTTGCTCGGTGAGAAGTGCATTCGCGTCGGCCGCCAGTTCGAGGCGAGCGCCAGAAGTCAGGATGCCGAAGCCGCTGTCGTCGACACGCAACCGGTGGACGAACGCGGCCGCAAGCGCTCGTTCGGTATCTCCGGCGAGCGGATGACCGCCCACAACGACGGTTTTGCGTTCGGCGATTACGCTCCCGATTACCTGTTTCTGTGGTGCAAGCGCCCGGCGTACCCGAGTGGCGGCGACTCGTTTCTCATCGACGCGGTCAAACTGACGCGATTGCTCGCCTTCGATCCCGCAACAGCGGAGCTGGCCGAATTCTGTTGGAGCACAGACATCGACCATTCGGAACCGAATTTCCCGCAGAACACATTTGCGCCGATCGCCCGGACGGTGCCGAGTGGACGCAACCAGGTTCGCTATCACCCGTACCTCGCGCCGATCGCCGGTGAATCGGAAGAAGCGCAGTGGCCGCTGGTGAAGCAGTGGAGTGAGGCCGTGATTCACGTGCGAGACAGCGGGCCGATGTTCCGTGCCGAAGCCGGCGAGATGATCTGCATCGACAACTACCGGGTGCTTCACGGCCGCGACGGGTACACCGACCCCGGCCGTGAGCTGTACTCGATCTGGGGATGGTCGAGCGACGCCGTCGCGGTGCCGCAGCAGGCACTCGACATCGTGCAGCCGGACCTCGCTGCACTGGCCATGTAACCCGCGCTTACTTCTCTGGCGGCACCAAGCCGTGGACGGTCAGCACGTCCAGGACATCCTCCGGCGTCGTACCGAGATCCCAGCGTCCGAAGATCAACAGCTTCTCCGTGTCGGTGGGCCGGTCGACGATGTCGATCTCGAGCATCGGCACGCGTCGACCCAGACGCGGGTAGCGGACGAGACGCACGCGGTCGATCTGTTCGCGGGTGAACGTGTGGCGGGCGCGCAATCGCTGCACCGCGATCGACTTGGTTCCAGCGTTGTCGATCACCGCCAGGCGGGGGCGCTGACGCAGGGCGAGGCCGCCCATCACGAACAGCCCGATCACCGCGAGGGCGAGCAGGAAGCGTCCGGCAGGCTCCGTGGGCGCGATTATCGAGGCGATCGCGAGGGCAATTCCGCCGCCGAACATCGCGTAGACAACACCCATCGGAGTGGCCCACGAGACGACCTCGGTGGCGTTGTCACGAGGCTGTGGATGAAATTCATCCTCGAGCATGTGGATAACTTCCTAGGTTGTCCACAGGAGTTATCCACAATGGGGATGAATGACACCCATGTAATTGAGAGACGGTCACGATCCGAGCCGAATCAGATAATCGCTGGTCAGCGCCATCTCATGGTCATCACAAGGCCCACAACCATGAAGCCGAAGCCGACGAGGAAGTTATAGTTTCCCAAGTCGTTCATCCACGTGATCGAATCCGCGGCCAAGTAGTACACAATCAACCACGCCAGGCCGAGAAGCATGAATCCGAGCATCACGGAGACGTACAGCGTGCTCGACGGACCCATCTTCACCTTCACCGGAGTGCGGTTTGCTGGGTTGACTGTGTAGTCGTTCTTCTTACGGACCTTCGACTTGGGCATGGCGTCCTCGCTCTACGGTGTGACCTGCATGTGTTACCTACACGCTAACGTAGCTGTGTCCAGTTGGTCACCGGCCGACCTGCACAATCCGGGAGGAGCCACGTGTCTTCGGGTGAATCTTCACGCACCGTCTGGCACATCGGTGTACTTGCCGTCTGCCTGGTAGCCGGTCTGATGGTCGCTACGGCGCAGAGATCCGCCGAGGAAAATCAGCTGCAGGTCACCGAAAGCACCAGGCTCTCCGATCTGGTCCGCAGCGCCCAGGCCAATGCCGAAAAAGTTTCGGCCGACCGGGACGAACTTGCCGCTCAGCTCGATTCGCTGCAGGAAGACGCCGCTCGGTCCGACGCCGGCGTGGCCGCCGCTCTCGGTGACATCAAGAACATCTCCGCCGACGCGGGACTGACGGAGATGACCGGCCCCGGCGTCGTGGTCACCATGACGGACGCCCCGCGCAACGCCGACGGCAAGTATCCGGTCGACGCCACCCCGGACGACCTCGTCGTGCATCAGCAGGACGTCCAGAGCGTGCTGAACGCACTGTGGGCCGGCGGGGCCGAAGCGGTGGGCATGCAGGACCAACGGATCATCAGTACGTCGGCGCCGCGGTGCATCGGAAACACCCTCCTTCTTCACGGCCGTACCTACAGTCCGCCGTACGTGATGAGCGCGATCGGCGATGTTGCGCGCCTCGAGGCGGCACTCGCTGCCGAACCGGGCATTCGGATCTACAAGCAGTACGCGACCCGCTTCGGCCTCGGGTACACGCAGGCGACGCCGTCGCAGATCACGGTCCCCGCCTATACCGGCGGATAGCACGGGCGTTTACCCTGCTCTCATGAGGATTCTCGTCGTCGACAACTACGACAGCTTTGTGTTCAACCTGGTGCAGTACCTCGGCCAGCTCGGAACCGAAGCCGTGGTCTGGCGCAACGACGATCCACAACTGACGGCAGACCTCGAGGGTGCAGTAGCTCAGTTCGACGGCATTCTCCTGAGCCCTGGCCCCGGAACTCCGGAGCGCGCGGGAGCGACGATGGATCTGGTGAAGGTCTGCGCCGACACCAAGACCCCGCTGCTCGGCGTCTGCCTCGGACACCAGGCGATCGGTGCGGCTTTCGGCGGAACCGTCGACCGCGCGCCCGAACTGCTTCACGGCAAGACGAGTCTGGTTCACCACAAGGACGTCGGCGTCCTGGCCGGGCTGCCCGATCCGTTCACCGCTACCCGCTACCACTCGCTGACGGTTCTCGAGGACACCATTCCCGAGGAACTCGAGGTGACCGCACACACCGAGAGCGGCGTCGTGATGGCGATGCGTCACCGCGAACTGCCGATTCACGGCGTCCAGTTCCACCCCGAGTCCGTTCTCACCCAGGGTGGGCACCGGATGCTCGCGAACTGGCTCGCAGTCTGCGGTGAGGCGCCCCCGGAAGGGCTCGTCGCAGCCCTCGAGGCCGAGGTCGCGTCGGCGCTCGGCGGCGCATTGCCCGCAATTCTCTGACACCTGTCCACAAAAAAGTGCCTCCCGGAAATCTCCGGGAGGCACTTTTTCAGTTTGCTAGCGGCCGGGGATTCCGAGCGCTCCGACGCTGACGGTGATGACCGCGTCCTTGGAGATCTCCGAGCCCGGAGGCTGCGTCTGCGAGACGATCTTGCCCACCATTTCCGGGGTGAGCGTCGTGCTCTGGTTCTGCACCAGCTGCGATGCAGTTCCCGCCCAACCGGCTGCGCGAAGCGTGGTCAACGCCTCGGACACCGTCTTGTTGGTCAGATCAGGCATCGCGACCTGGTTGCCGTTGGAAACCCGCAGCGTCACGGTCGAACCCTTGGTGGCCGACGTGCCACCGGTCGGGTCGGTCGAAACGACCTGTCCCTTCGGCAGTCCCGAATCGATCTCCGTGATCTGGACGACGAACCCGGCACCTTCGATGTTGGGCCTCGCCACCTCTTCACGCTGACCGGTCACATCCGGGACCCGAACCTGCTCCGGACCGGTGCCGACGGTGATCGAGACCGCGGAATCGAGAACAACCGACACTCCGACGGCCGGATCCTGATTGACGATCTTGTCGACCTCGGCAATGGTCGACGCGGCCTTGCCGATGGTCGGATCGAGTCGGAGACCGACGGAGTTGAGCTTCTTCTCGGCGTCGTCCTGGCTCAGGCCGGTCAGGCGCGGGATCGCGACCTGCTCGGGGCCGGTGGACACGTCGATGGTGACGGTGCTGCCCTTCTCGATGCGCACCCCGGCAACCGGACGCGTCGTGATGACGTTTCCGGCGGCGATCACCTTGTCCGTCTTCTGCTGACGCTCCACCTGGAATCCGGCGTTGGTCAGCGTCGCCTCGGCGACGTCGGCGGGCTGGTTGGTCAGGTCACCCGGAACGGTCACCATCTCGACCTTCGGCGAGTTCACCCGAATGAGGAAGAACGTCACCAGACCGATCACCAGAAGCGCCGCGATGCCCATCAGGGCGTAGCGTCCGCCCTTCTTCTTGGCAGGCGGCTCGGCAGCGCGAGTTGTCCGTGCAGGAACCGGCTCGACCGGATCAGGAGCAGTGCGGTAGTTCCCGGTGTCGGAGCCGACGGCGCCGAGGATGGTGGTGCGGTCCTCGTCGTTCATCACCATCGGCGCACTCGGACGCTGACCGCCCAGAACGCGTACCAAGTCGCTGCGCATGTCGCCGGCGCTCTGGTAGCGGTTGGCCGGGTTCTTGCTCATCGCCTTGAGAATGATCGAATCCAGCTCGCGCGGAATGTCGGGATTGATCTCCGACGGCGTCTGCGGATCCTCACGAACATGCTGGTACGCCACGGCGACCGGTGAATCACCCTTGAACGGCGGCTCGCCCGTCAGAATCTCGAACAGCACACAACCGAGCGAGTAGACGTCCGAACGTGCGTCCACCTGCTCACCTCGCGCCTGCTCCGGCGAGAGGTACTGAGCGGTGCCGATCACGGCGGCCGTCTGCGTCATCGGGCTCGACGCGTCGGAAATGGCACGGGCGATACCGAAGTCCATCACCTTCACGGCGCCGGCACGGTTGATCATGATGTTGGCGGGCTTGACGTCGCGGTGCACGATGCCGTTGCGGTGGCTGAAGTCCAAAGCGGCGCACACGTCCGCGATCACTTCCATCGCCTTGCGCGGAGTCATCGGCCCGGTGCTGCGCACGATGTCACGCAACGTGTCGCCGTCGACGTACTCCATGACGATGTACGGCAGCGGTCCGGCGTCGGTCTCGGCTTCACCGGTGTCGTAGACGGCCACGATCGCCGGATGGTTCAGCGCGGCAGCGTTCTGCGCCTCACGACGGAACCGCAAGTAGAACGTGGGATCGCGCGCGAGGTCTGCACGCAGCACCTTGATCGCGACGTCGCGGCTGAGTCGGAGGTCGCGCGCCAGGTGAACCTCGGACATTCCGCCGAAGCCGAGAATCTCACCCAGCTCGTAGCGGGAGGAGAGATTGCGGGGTGTCGTCATTGGTCTTGTCCTAGCGGTTCTTCAGCGTCTCCGGGATCCGCCAACGGCTCAGTGGTCGTTGTGGTCGTCGTTGTCGTCGTGGTGGTGGTTGTGGTCGTCGGAGTTGTTGTTGTCGTGGTCGGAGTTGTCGTGGTGGTTGTCGGCTCGGTCGTGGTTGTCGTCGGCCGAGTCGTCGTTGTTGTCGGCTCGGTGGTCGTCGTCGTCGGCCGAGTCGTCGTCGTGGTGGGCTTGGTCGTCGTCGTGGTCGGCAATGTCGTGGACGTGACGACGGGCGGCGTCGGGTCGCTCGGACCGTCGGTCGCGATCCAGACTCCGCCGATGATCAACGCCAACAAGATCAACCCGCCGCCGGCCCATGCCACGGCCTTCTGCCCACTGGTCATTCCGCCGGCTGCCGCGTCGTCCGCAACAGCTGCGCCCGTCACCGGGCCCGCGTACGTCGGCGGCATGACCTGCGTGGCACCCGTAGCCGGCAACGCGCTCGCGGCACCGGTGGCGAGCAGACCGGGCGGCGGTGGACGCCTCCCTGCCCGAACGGCTGCAACGGCGTCGGCAAACTCACCGCCACTGGCGTAACGGCCGGCCGGATCCTTGGTCAACGTGATGTCGATGAGCTCGCGGATGTTCGGCGGCAGGTCGGCCGGCATCGGCGCCGGGGTTTCCTGCACGTGCTTCATCGCGACGGTGAGCGCGCCGTCACCGGTGAACGGGCGTCGACCCGAAAGTGCTTCGTATCCGACGATTCCCAGCGAGTACACGTCACTCGCCGCGGTCGCGTCCTGACCGAGAGCCTGCTCGGGCGCGATGTACTGGGCGGTGCCCATCACCATTCCCGTGCGCGTGACAGGGGAGTTCTCGACGGCCTTGGCGATGCCGAAGTCCGTGATCTTCACCTGGCCCGTCGGCGTGATGAGGATGTTGCCCGGCTTCACGTCGCGGTGCACGACACCGGCGTCGTGTGCGACCTGCAGGGCGCGGCCGGTCTGCTCGAGCATGTCGAGGGCATGCGGAACCGCCAGGCGGCCGACGCGTGCCAGGACGGCGTTGAGCGGCTCACCGTTGACGAGTTCCATGACCAGGTACGCCGTGGAATCGCCCGAGCTGTCGCGGGTCTCGCCGTAGTCGTAGATTCCGGCGATACCGGGATGGTTGAGCTGCGCGGTGGTGCGGGCCTCGAAGCGGAAGCGCTCCAAGAACTCCGGATCGGAAGAGAACTCGGACTTGAGTACCTTGACGGCGACGCGACGGTTGAGCCGGGAGTCCGTGGCTTCCCACACCTGACCCATCCCACCGGTGGCGATGAGACGGATCAATCGGTAACGATCGGCGATCAAAGCGCCGTTGTTCAACGCCACGGTTCAGCCCCCTTGGATTCCGGCTGCGATGACTGCACGACCGATCGGCGCAGCAACCGAGCCACCGGTAGCGGCAAGTCCGCGGTCACCACCGTTCTCGACGATGACGGCCACGGCGACCGTCGGATTCTGCGCCGGTGCAAAAGCGATGTACCAGGCGTGCGGCGGAGTTTCCCGCGGGTTCACGCCGTGCTCGGCGGTACCGGTCTTGGACGCGATCTGAACCCCGGGGATCTTGCCGTCGCCGCCGGTGAAGTTCTCCGAGCCGATCATCAGATCGGTCAGCGTTGCCGCCACTGCCGGCGAGATCGCCTGACCCATCGACACCGGTGACGGCGTACTGAGATCGGTCAGATCCGGTGCCTGCAACTGGGAGATCAGGTTGGGCTGCATCCGCACACCACCGTTGGCGACGGTAGCGGCGATCACTGCGTTCTCGAGCGGGGTCACCGCGACGTCGCGCTGGCCGATACTGGTCTGGCCGAGAGCCGCGTCGTCGGAGATGTCGCCGACGGTGCTGTCAGCGACCGGCAGCGGGATCGCCGGAGTGTTGGGCCCGATGCCGAAAGCGCTGGCCTCGTCCTTGATGGCGTCCGCGCCGTCCTTGATGCCCAGTTCGACGAAAGCCGTGTTGCACGAGCGCGCAAACGCGTCGCGCAACGACGCCGTCGGGTTGGGGCCGCAGGTGCTGCCGTTGTAGTTCTCGAGGGTCGTGCTGGTGCCGGGCAGCGTGATCTGCGGAGCCGCGGTCAGCTGGTCGTCCGGCGTCGCACCGTTGCCAAGAGCTGCGGCCGTGGTGAGCACCTTGAACGTCGAGCCAGGAGGGTAGGTCTGCGAAATAGCGCGGTTGACCAATGGATCGTTGGGATCGGCATTGAGCTCGTCCCACGCCTTGGTGGTCTCGGCACCGTCGTGGCTGGCAAGCAGGTTCGGGTCGTAGCTCGGAGTGCTGACCATCGTCAGGATGCGTCCGGTGCTCGGCTCGATGGCGACGACGGAACCGGTGTAACCCTTGCTGGTCAGCTGGTCGTACGCCACCTGCTGCATGGCCGGATTGAGCGTCGTGACGACGTTGCCGCCGCGCGGATCGCGTCCGGACACCAGGTCGAAGAAGCGCTGACTGAACAACCGGTTGTCCGAGCCGTTGAGAATCGGATCCTCGGTGCGCTCGAGGCCGGCGCTGCCGTACTGCATCGAGTAAAAGCCCGTGACCGGTGCGTACGGGTACGGATTCGGATACTCGCGCAGGTACTTGTACCGGTCGTCGGTGGCGCGGGAGGCGGCAAGCACCTGACCGGAAGCCGAGATCTGACCTCGCTGGCGTGAGTACTCGTCGAGCAGCACCCGCGAGTTGCGCGGGTCGGCTCGCAGGTCGTCAGCCTTGATGACCTGTACGTACGTGGCGTTGGCGAGGAGCGCGACGACCATCACCATGACGGCCATCGCGACGCGGCGCAGTGGAGTGTTCATACGCGCGGCATCATCTCGGTATTGGCGTCAGCGATTGGGGGCGGACCTTTCTTCTTCGTCACTACCGGCGCACGAGCCGCGTCCGAGATCCGGACGAGGATGGCCAGCAGTAGGTAGTTCGCGAGCAGCGACGAGCCGCCGTACGACATGAACGGTGTAGTCAGACCCGTCAGCGGGATCAGCTTGGTGACGCCGCCGACGACGACAAAGATCTGGATCGCGATGGTGAACGACAGACCGGCGGCCAGCAGTTTGCCGAAGCTGTCGCGCACCGCCAACGCCGTACGCAGGCCGCGCACGATCAGAAGCAGGAACAGCATCAGCACAGCGGCCAGGCCGATCAGACCGAGCTCTTCGCCGATGGTCGCGATGATGAAGTCCGTCTTCGCGAACGGAACCTGGTTGGGCCGGCCACTGCCCAGACCTGTTCCGGCGATACCACCGGTGGCCAGGCCGAAGAGCGATTGTGAGATCTGATACCCGGTATTGGCGTAGTCGCCGAGCGGGTCCAGCCAGGTGTCGACGCGAACGCGCACGTGTCCGAACATCTTGTAGGCGAAGAAGAATCCGATGGCGAGCAGTCCGCCGCCGATCACCAGCCAGCCCACACGCTCGGTCGCGATGTAGAGCATCACCAGCACGGTGCTGAAGAGCAGCAGCGACGTACCGAGGTCGGTTTCGAAGACGAGCACGCCCACCGAGACGATCCAGGCGAGCAGGATCGGGCCGAGGTCGCGGGCACGCGGAAAGTCCATGCCCAGGAAGTGTTTACCGGCCGAGGTGAACAGGTCGCGCTTGGCGACGAGCACGGACGCGAAGAAGATGATGAGCAGGATCTTCGCGAACTCACCTGGCTGAATGCTGAATCCGGGCAGGCGAATCCAGATCTTCGCGCCGTTCACGCTCGAGAACTTCGCCGGCAGGATCGCGGGAATCGCCAGGAACACCAGGCCTGCGAGGCCGAGCGTGTAGCTGAACCGCGCCATCAGGCGGTAGTCCTTCAAGAACACGAGCAGCAGCACGAAACCGGTGATCGCCAGTGCAGTCCACATGACCTGCTGGTTCGCATCCGGTGACGGTGCCTCGACGCCGTTGTAGAGCGCTGTC
This sequence comes from Rhodococcus sp. P4_E4, assembly GCF_056401575.1. Taxonomy (NCBI): domain Bacteria; kingdom Bacillati; phylum Actinomycetota; class Actinomycetes; order Mycobacteriales; family Nocardiaceae; genus Rhodococcus; species Rhodococcus sp. P4_E4. The sequence continues at coordinate 109,893 of NZ_JBFUJB010000005.1, forward strand.
TGTTCGTCGGCGAGGTCGAGTCGGTGGATGAGCACCAACCCGAGGCCGTTGAGCAGGGCGACGATCGGCAGCAGCAGCGGATCGGCGTACGGCGCATACCGCCGAATTGCCAAGTGCGCGATCAGGAACAAGCCCGTGTACGCAAGCGCGTACTTGGCCAGATCGAGAGTGATCTTCTGTTCCTGGCTCGCCTCGACGAGCAGAAGCGAGACCGTCGTGATGATGACGGCAAAGCCGAGGAGCAGCAGCTCCACATTTCGGCGGGTCGACTGGACCGGCGCCGGGGCAAAACCTCCGGGCGGACTCGGAAAAGCCGTCCCCGCAGCTGCGTTGGACGACATCAGTTGACCGTCCTGCAAGTCTGACCGGGAACTTCGGTCGGCGTCGGCGTAGTCGTGGGTGCTGCCGTCGTCGGCGCAGCAGGCTCCGGTGCGGGGGGCGGCGTGGTCTCCGGTGCCGGCGGGGGAGTGGGCGTGGCCGTCGTCGTCGGCACCGGCTCACAACGAGGCAGCAGATCGCCGCCGATCAGACGGATCATCTGGCTCTGCGCATCTTCACGCTTGCCGGACGGCAGCCCGGCGCGCACCTGCTCCTGCGCCGACGGCTGCAGATCGGTGACCTCGAGGATGTTGCAGTCGCTGGGAATCGCGTCGGGGGAGACGAGGGTAAGGACGTCGTCGTCGCCGACGCAACCCACCAGATCCGCGTCTTGCAGCGAGTAACCGAGCACCGAACCGGGGATTCCGCGCAGCACCGTCACGCGGCCGTTGTCTTCGCCGACGTAGTAGTTGTTGCGGATGACGGCGCGGCCGATCACGGCGCCGACGCCGACCAGCGCGATCAGCACCACGGCAAGGACCACCCACCACAACCGGTTCCGCTTCTTCTTCGGTTCCGGTTCGGGCTGGGAGACAACTCGCTTGGGCGTCGCGCGCGGCGGACGCATGGCAGCGGCGCGGCCGGCAGCGGTGTTGGGGGGAGGGGCGTCCTCTTCCTCTTCCGTCGACGCGGCGCCCGCGACGATGGGATGCGACTGGCCGTAGTCGAGGTCGATGACATCGGCGACGACGACAGTGACGTTGTCGGGACCGCCGCTGCGCAGCGCCAATTCGATGAGACGGTCGGCGCACTGCTCCTGCGAGCCCTCGCGCATCGTGTTCTCGATGGTCTCGTCGCTGACCACGTCGGAGAGGCCGTCGGAGCAGAGCAGGTAACGATCGCCGGCGCGGGCTTCGCGCACAGTGAGCGTCGGCTCGATCTCGTTGCCGGTCAACGCCCGCATGATCAGGGATCGCTGCGGGTGAGTGTGTGCCTGTTCGGCGGTGATCCTGCCCTCGTCGACCAGCGACTGAACGAACGTGTCGTCGCGGGTGATCTGCGTCAGGTGATCGTCACGCAGCAGGTAGGCGCGCGAGTCGCCGATGTGCACGAGTCCGAGCTTGCTGCCGGAGAAGAGGATCGCGGTGAGCGTGGTGCCCATGCCGTCGAGTTCGGGTTCTTCCTCGACGTGATCGGCGATGGAATCGTTGCCCTCGCGGGTGGCTGCCTCGAGCTTGCCGAGCAGATCCTCGCCGGGCTCGTCGTCGTCGAGATGCGCCAGAGCGGCAATCATCAACTGCGACGCGACCTCACCGGCCGCGTGTCCGCCCATACCGTCGGCCAAGGCCAGCAGGCGTGCACCGGCGTAGACGGAATCTTCGTTGTTGGAGCGCACGAGACCGCGGTCGCTGCGCGCCGCGTAGCGGAGAACAAGGGTCACGGGCGTAGCTCGATTACCGTCTTGCCGACGCGAACCGGAGTGCCCAGAGGCACGCGCACCGCAGTGGTGACCTTGGCGCGGTCCAGATAGGTGCCATTGGTCGAACCGAGATCCTCGACGTACCAATCAGCGCCGCGCTGCGAGAGCCGCGCATGGCGCGTCGACGCGTAATCGTCGGTGAGAACGAGCGTCGAATCGTCGGCGCGGCCGATCATCACCGGCTGTGAGCCCAGGGTGATGCGGGTACCGGCGAGGGCGCCCTGCGTGACCACCAGGTACCGAGGCACCTTCGCCTTGCCCAGCGAGGGCAGGACCTTTCCGGCGCGGGTGTACCGCGGCGGAACCCTGACCCCGGAGCCGGCATAGATGTCGGAGCGGAGAGTGCGGAGGACTGCCCAGACGAACAGCCACAGTAGGAGCAGGAAGCCCGCCCGTGTGAGTTGCAGAATCAGGCCCTGCACGGCTGTCCACCTCCTTCTATGGCTCGAGCCCCGCCGCAGCGGGGTTCGAGCATTGTCGACTGGCAGCATCATAGGGGGCTCTGGGCCCCGAAGATCACGATACTGACAGCCGCGTGACGGCGGCGCGCCGACGGACCGCCGAATGTTCGATTGTTATCGGAAAAATCCTGGCGTCCGTTTCTCAGCTCAGAGAATGCGAACCAGAATCTCCGAGTGACCTGCACGAATGATGTCGCCGTCCGCCAGCTGCCAGTCCTGGACCGGTGCTCCGTTGACGGTGGTGCCGTTCGTGGATCCCAAATCGGACAGCATCGCGGTGCGGCCGTCCCAACGGATGTCGATGTGGCGACGTGAGACGCCGGTGTCCGGGAGGCGGAACTGAGCTTCCTGGCCGCGGCCGATGACATTGCTGCCGTCGCGAAGCTGGAAGTGGCGTCCGCTGCCGTCCTCGAGCTGCAGGGTTGCCGTCAGGCTCTGGGCCGTCGGTGCGTAACCGCCCTGCGGCTGGGCGTAACCCTGCTGCGGGTAGGCCTGCGTCTGCTCGAAGTTGCCGCCCTGCTCGTAGCCGGCCTGCTCGTACGGCTGCTGTGTGTACGCCTGCTGGTCGTAGCCGCCCTGCTGATAGCTCTGCTGGTCGTAGCCCGGCTGATCGTAGGACTGGCCGTTGTACGGCTGCTGGTAACCCTGCTGGTCGTAGCCGCCCTGCTGGTAGCCCTGCTGGTCGTACCCACCCTGGTACGCCTGCTGGCCGTAGCCCTGCTGGTCGTACGGCTGCTGCTGGTAACCCTGCTGGTCGTAACCGCCGCCCTGCTGGTCATAGCTCTGCTGGTCGTAACCGGCCTGCTCGTACGGCTGCTGCTGGTTCGGGTACGCCTGCTGGTCGTAGCCACCCTGCTGCTGGTTGTAGCCCTGCTGGTCGTCGCCCGTGCGGTAACCGTCGCCGCGGTCGTAACCGTTCTGGTACGGCGCTTCCTGGCCCTGCGGAGCGGCGTAACCGCCGTCGTCGTGGGAGTACCCGTTCCGTGCCGGCTGCTGCGGTTCGGGCTGGCGACCCGCCGGTTCGCGGCTTGGTTCGTAGCCTGAGTTCTGCGTCATGGGGCCGGCTCCTGGTTGTGACGGGACTGGATTGGAAACAGGGGGAACAATCGGTGCGGGTCGCTGAGGCGGCCGTTGTGGAGGCCGCGACGAAACCTGCGGAACATGCGACGGCGGCGATGCCTGTTCGGCATCACCATCCGGGTCGACGGTTCCGCGGGTGCGGAACTGACCGGTGTGGAGCGTAGGCGAAGGCTCGAAGGTGACCGAGATGTCGCCGTACGTCTGCCAACCCTGATCGCGGATGAAATCCTGCAGGTGTCGGCTGAAAGCCTTTGTCGTCAGTTCGCGATCTGCTGCCAACTCTTCGTGATCGGAGTTGTTGATGGTGATCACGTAGTTGTTGGGGGCGAGAAGGATTCCGCCGCCGAGGTGCTCGACGCGGTCACGTGCCTCCTGCTGGAGCGCCGCCTCTACTTCCTGCGGCACAACACCACCACCGAAGACCCGCGCGAATGCGTCGCCGACAGCTCCTTGGAGCTTTCGTTCGAAACGCTGCACGATGCCCATCGGGCCCTCCTCTCGCCTCGCATCTACGACGGCAAAATGCTCGGCAAGTAGCGCCGGCACCGCCTTGTCGCGTGTCGTCCAAACTGCTGTACAGGTTCCACGGTACTGTCAAATGTCGCTTCGGCAGTACCTGGCCGCTGTTTCAGCATGGTATCGGTTCTGGGCTTTCGGGTGCTCGGTGTTCATCGATTCGTGCCCTGAGCTGCACGAATAGAACTTTCAAAGTTTGTCGTGATAATGTTTCGGCGTTGCTCGGGCGAGTGGCGGAATGGCAGACGCGCTGGCTTCAGGTGCCAGTGTCCTTCGGGACGTGGGGGTTCAAGTCCCCCTTCGCCCACCACAAGACGAGGCCACGAACTCACAAGAGTTGGTGGCCTCGTTTTTTGTTGTCGGCTATCTGGCCGCAGCCTGAATGAAGCTCAGAACGAAGTCCAATGCGGTGCCTGCAAACGAGTCGTTGACTGTTTGAGGGGCCGCGGCGGGCGCAGTGATCTGAGGGTTCATCATCCCTGGCGGCAGTGTGCCGGGTGGGAGATTGATGATGGCGTTGATGTCGTAGATGGTGTTGTCGGGACCGTTGGTCACCGCGAAAGAGATACTGCCGAAGTCGGCGACCGGGCCATCGGCTGATGCAGTACCAACTGCACTGCCGAAGGTGATCGCGGCAGCGAGCGCGCCGACGCCGAGGGCCGCGGTGGTCCGGGACAAACGAGTAGTCGTTTCGGGTCCATTCACAGATGTGCTCCCTTTCGTGGTGACAGCATCCGTGCGCGGGATGCCAAGCAGCCAGGAGATTGCAACCACTATCGAGGAAGATAACGGACATTCACCCCATGGTGGAGTGGTTCGGCACGAAGTGCTTCGTCGTTCCCAGCAGTCAGAGACTTGGGAGTTGCCCGGGTGACTGCCCAGGAGATTCTTGTCGTCTTGGTTGTAACGTCTGTTGGCCGACGGAACCCTCAGTAACCGGGTGGAACGTGACGTTCTCGCTCGACGCTGACCCTTCGTATTTACGTATATCCGTAGATGCGGACATACGCGAAATTGCACTCGACATCACCACCGGCGCATTCGTACTTTCCTTCGCCGTACAACGCGACCTCGCACGGCAAGCACTGATCCCCGAACACCTGACCTGGATCTTCCCTGCGTTCGTCGACAGTGCAATCCTCGGCTCCACCATCGCCATCGTCATCATCAGCAAGCTCAACCTGAACAAACGCGACCGAGGCTTCTACATCGCACTCGCCGTCAGCGTCGTCGTGATCAGCATTTTCGGAAACGCCTATCACGCAGCAATTGCTGCACAGGAGTCGATCGATGGTGGGGGAGACTTTGGGTTCATTCCACTGGCGCCGGCCATTGCGATCATTCCGCCGGCCCTGGTCTTGGCGTTCACGCACGGAATCACAATCCTGGTGAAGGCAGTCGGAATGGCCTACGCCGCGTACCGTGCGATCGTCGAAAATGCCGCCGACAGTGAGGATGCACAGCGCCGCCGATTACAAGCTGTACGACCCTGAAACCCTCGAAGCGGACACCCTCGGCGACGCCACCACAGGGCCCGAGACTTGCGAAGCCGTACTCCGCGAGCTCGACCTCGTTGACACCGCGCTCAAGGCAACCGACGCCGCCTACAGGCGCGTCCTTGACGAAGCCAGCCGTCTCTACTTGAAAGACTGACTGCCAGGACATCATTGGAGGATCTGCGCTTTACCGACACGCGAGTACACCTCACAGAGCCCCTACCTGGGCTACCCATCTACTTGACCTTCGCGGAGATCAAGCATCTACCAGACCTCACCGCGATATTCCGACAGGCCACCGAAGAAGTTGCAGAGGGTGCAGATCCGGAGACCATCGCCACGCGCATCAAAAGGAAAGCCAGATTCGCCAACTCCCTCTTCGAACAGGCGATGAACTATCGATACATTACCCAGTCGGGAGACTCGTCCAGCTTGATTTCCGCAAGTCAGCCCGGATGGATCAACATCACCGTTCATCCCCACAACGCGGGGGAACTGAGGAGTGATCGACAACTTCTTAAGCGCCCACGACGAGCTCTACGACGCGAATGCCCCGGACACAGAGACCAATCGCCCCCATTCTTCTGGTGTCTTCAATAATGGATGAGACCTTCGAATGCAGGCGCACGACTAAGAGAGTCCTCGTTGTCCCCCTACATCGGATCGGTTCATTGGAAGATCTGCACGACTGGTGAATGAACGCATGCGGTGCCGAAATTGTCTGCCCCGCCAAGTAACCTTCACGATGCGACGAGAAGCGGGTCGTCACACCTGCCAGACCGACGATCACTCGACGGTCCCGATCTGTAGGGAACCCCTCGGATCGGCAGCTGTGTGGCGACCCGATTCTAGTTCGACACCACCAGGGATGTTGCTTCGCTGGCACGTATCTGGATTGCTCCACCCGGACAGCCGAAAGAAGGCGAAAGAAACCGGATGGTCAGCTACTATCCACTCTCGTAGACGCTCTCGAAGAGCGCTCAGCTCGACCGCATCAGAAAGACCACACATGAGTCGTACGACCACCCTCGCCGCTGCCACTGTCCTGGCGGCAGCCCTGTCCCTCGCCGCGTGCGGCCACGACGTTGACGCCAAGCCTGAAACTCACACCAACTCGTCGTCCTCCCAGGAGCAGCAGGTGGATACCCCGGCCCAGCCGGTCTCCAAGTCCGAATCTGTCGTGCAGAGATTCACCACGGCTCTCGATAACCTCGGCATCAAGTACGCCGAGCCCGAACGTGCAGAGGTTGGACTGTCAGGGGCTCAGATGCGGTTCGATATGCCAGTGAACGGCTACGACGCCGGAATCAACATCTTCCCGAACAAGGAGACGCTCGCGACGTGGCAGGAGGCCAGTGATGCCTTCGGCGGGATTCACGTCGCCCTGCCCGATGCGGATGCCGTGCTGACATTGAACAGTTCCGAGGGTATCGCTGACTCAGCGAAGATCGCCCCGAGGATCGCCGAGGCCGTCGGCGGCACCGCACACGGAGTTTAGATGCGCAACGGGCGACTCCCCGACGCTCTCCGGGGAGTCGCCGGCGAGTGCAGTCAACTATTGAAACTGGCAGTCCTGTTTGATGATCGGCAACCGCTCGGCTTCGCCGACCAGCCTAGCTAGTAGTCGATGATATCGAGGGCGTCGAGGTCGCTGGTCAGCTTCTAGTAGACGTCGGAGTCGTAGAAGCCCTTTGCATCGCTGTTTCCTTGCCCTGGGTCGATCTTGTCCATATCGGGGACGTCGTAGGAGATCTCGTAGCGTTCAAGCGCATCGCTCCACTGGAGATGGACGATCATGTCCGCTGTTTCGATGTCGTACTTGTCGTTCCCGTAATTCTGGCGATGTACTCGAAGGAATACGTAAAGGTGTAGCTGTCGTCCTGCTTCCGCGACTGGGGGTCAGCTACTTCAACAGTGGCGACGTCGCTACGGCGCGAGCGTGGTGGGAGACGGCTGCTGCTGCGGGATCTGACAGCGCGCGAAAAGCCCTTGACGAGTTGGGTGATGATTAGCCGCAGACCACCTGGAGTGTCGGTGTCGTACGTCGAGCTAGTCCGTATGCGACCATTGCCTGGTGAGCAAGAAGGACCTGACATGAGCGTTCCGTTTTCCGATGATGAGCTGCTACGGGTCTTTGCCGACTTCCAGCTCACCCTGCCCGCGTTGGGGCAGGGTTCGTTCAAAATCGCCTACCGAGGTCAAATCGGGCCGGACGACATTGTCATCAAAATTTTGAAAGATCCCCTGCCGGATGAAAACTTCGACTCCGACGATTCGATTCCGATTCCCACACGGTTTGGGCGTGAGATTGAGGGTATGTCGCAGGTCGACTCACCGTATGTTGTTCGCTTGGTCGAATCCCCGAGGAAATGCCGTCTTTCGCAGCGGGACTATATTTGGTACGCGGAACCTTTTTATTCCGGTGGAACGCTGGAGGAGGCTATAAATGCTGAAGGTGGGAGTGAAGAGCTTTCTCGGCGTCTGGTGATCGCATTGCTCCATGCAGTGAACGCAATGTGGTCTGATGCGGGGATCGTGCATCGCGACATCAAGCCAGGCAACATTGTTTTTGACAACGACGGACGTCCGGTCCTTCTAGACCTCGGGATCGCCTACCATAACGATCTCTCCCCTCTGACCGATGCGTTCGACGCTTCGCCGCGGACCAGTCGTTATGCGGCGCCTGAGCAATTCGAAATGAGACGATTTGCAGAGATAGACTTTCGGACCGATCTGTTTCAAATCGGCATAGTGGCATTCGAGGCACTCGCTGGCCGCCATCCGTTCTGGCATGAGAAGATCGACACCAAAGAGTACTTTCGGAAACTTGAGAGCTTCGATTCCTCCAATTTCGACGGTTTATTCTGCGAAGAGGATCTGCGAGCTGTTATAACACGGTTACTTGCGCCTCGGCCTAGTCAGCGGTATAGGAACGTGTCAATCCCACTGCGACGGCTTGGAGTGACGGCATGAGTTTCTATGTCCAGCATGGATACGGTAAAGGCACAAAAATTTTCGACGTTGCCGATCAAGGTTCGCTATCGGGTGTCGTGCTAAGTCCTGGGGACGAAGAGGTCGCGGGTCTCACCAGCACCGTAGCAGGGATCCAATCTCTGGGGCTGGACGCACTTCTTGACCCTCAGTCTTACATTTACTCCACGACGCCCGTCGGTTCAGCTCGTTGCCATTCAGCTCATGATCTTAACTTCCGTCGGGTTAAATGGTCCCAAAGCGCTCAAGACATTGCTGGTCAGATTGACTCGATTGAGGCAGCTAATGTAGCAATTGGTATACGTGGTCCGATGATTGCGCCTACCTGTGTCCAATCGACTTTCACCGACATCTGGACGCCTCTGGCCCTTCAATATGCGCGATCGGCCGTAGATTCATGGGGGCCTGACCGAACCATCGCCAGCGTGGCAATTGACGAGGGCGCCTTGACCAATTGGAAAGATATTGCCGATTGGCTCGACGTCGTAACAAGTATCGACGTCCGAGGGTTCTATATCGTTGTCAATCGGGCAACGAAAGGGTATCCCCCAGCGCCGTGGGACTCGATCCGTTTATGCAATCTACTTCGACTTATCTATAACCTCTCCGAGGTCAATGAGTACGACGTTCACTGGGGCTACTCGGACCTTGAAGGATTGATCGGCCTTGCAGCCGGAGCAACCGCAATATCATCAGGTTGGTTCTACACCCTGCGGCAATTTTTCACTTCGAAATGGCAACCGTCTCCAGCTGGTGGTCAACCTCCTACTGCACGGGTGTATATACCGGCGCTGTGGGGTTCACTCAAAGCGCAGGAAGAGCTGTCCTATGTCATGAACCTTCCATACAAAGACGACATCGTGCTTCCTGCAATCGATTCGATTTTCACTGCGCGCAGCCTGTCTTCCTGGAGCCGCGTAGAGGCTCAGGTGCAGTTCATGACGCAACTGTCCAGAGAGGCAGAGAGCGTGGTCATATCGCGCGACCTGCCAACCCGGTTGGATTCAGTCGAAAGTGCCCTGAGCCAGGCGTCGAACTTGTACGGCAGGATCGCTCGAGATGGGGTAGTGCTTCCGCCCGGTTATGCCGGACGTGTCACCAACCTCCGTTACGCAGTCGAGGAGATGCGGCGCGCAGAAGGAGTCTGATCGTCGTCCAGCTGCCGATGAAGAAGTTCAAGGAGCCAGAGTTTCTGTGCATCACCGAGCGGACGTTTGGGGGCGCCACGCTGCCATGAAAGTCGACGGTCGGTCACCGCGATCAAACCGCTCTCGTACACGCTCAGTGTGTGGCGATCCACCCGGTTAGCGACTTCTTCGGGCATCAGGATGGCAGTGCGGTGAGCCATTGGCCTGAACCTCGCCACTTGTCTGACCGCACGTCGCCAATCCGCCATTTTGGCTTCCACTGCGAGCGAGTCGTGGACGAGGTTCCTTGCCTGGAGGAGTTGGGAGTCATTCCAGTCCGCAGCTTGTACCCGCGCGCGTAGGTCTTTCGCGTAGGTGGCCGATACGCCTATCGGTTCGTCGACGTCGCCAGAGATGACCTGTGCCTCGGTAAAAGTGGACAGGCGACTGGACTTACGGAGGTACGACAGGAGACCGCTGGAGGAAACTACGAGGATGAGAATGTCGGGTCTGCCGCGGCCCACTCGTGGTTCCAGCATCAGGTAAAGGCTGCGACCTGGTCCTGGCGGCATCAACTTGTCCGCATCCCTGACGAACGCGTCTGTCAGCCGTGCTTCGTGAATGGGGAGCCCCACTATTCGGCGAGCTACCGACTCGCTTGGGTCGGTCGTAATGTCGTGCTGTTGCCCGGTCACAGCGTGAGACGATACGAATGTAGTCACCTCCCCAGCCTATTGCCCTTGGACATGAGTAAGCACTCTGGGCAGTCGGGTCGGTGAGGGGTAGCTTCCGCCGACAGGCAAAAGAAACTTGAAGAAGACTGGGTCGCCGATTGTTGATTGTGTGCGACGCGTGGTTTCGGGGACGATGCGGGAGGGTTGTCGGGCATGCCGGGCAGCGGCGATGGTGCATCGTTGGCGAACGTCATCGTCTGCTCCTGACACTCGATCCGGACTGTTACCCGAGCTGACTGTAGGAGCGTGCACCGACAGGGCCATGCTCACACTGGCCTCGGACGGGCGCGGGTGACAGCTCCAGCGAGTGCCAGCGGCATGCAGCACACTCAGCTCCTCGCTTCCCCCGCCGGCCACTCGAGTGGGTGCGAACGCCGCGCCCGCCGCCGGCTGTGTTGCCGCCTGCCCGGCGGCCGGCTACCTGCCGGTGTCCTCCGAAATGCACTCCGAAATGCGCTTCGCACCAGCGAAAAAATCACCACCGCAACGAGCGCGGCAGGGATGCAAGCCGCAATCGGGTAGCTCACCCACGCTCACGAAATCACCGCACACGAGGCCGTCGCGCTGCTCGCCGTTGCGACCCGCCGCACCGCACGGAATCCGATTCCGAGGGTAAGCGCACCGAAGGAGGAACTGCGGTAGATCCGTGGATGTTCAACCATCACCAAGGATCTAGGGGAGTTCGGCGGCCTCGTCGTCTGTCAGTTCGATCTCTTGCCCGTTGTCGCCAAGCCTGTAGTAGTCCCGTTGTCCGTCCGTCGGATTTGTGCGCTTAACGATCGTGTAGGTAGCTCCGTTTGGATCTTTACTGTCATGCAGCGAAGCTACCTCGCTGAGATCGGCCGGTCCGGCGATGGAGTACCGGAAAAGTGACGCTTGCCCGGCGGCCGGCCACCTTCGGTGTCCCCCTAAATGAACTCCGCTGCGCTCCGTTCTGCGAAAAACATTGATTTGTTTTCACTTCTGGCCTTCCGATTCTCGTCGGCGGTGACCTGCGCGCAACCCCTGGCGGCGCAAGCGCCGGCCGATGGCTCCGAGAAATTTTCGCCACTCGCAAGCTCCCGTCAAAATTTTCTCGGCCAAGGGGTGGCACTCCGGCCCCCTCATGCCGACGCGATTCTCCTTTGCCAGAAGGCGAAAAAAATTGGCGGGGCACGAGGCCCGGTCACTTTCACAGCAAGGGGACGACATGCAGAACATCCGTTTGAGGACCGCCACCGACGTCTTGGCCGCAATCCCGGCATTGCTCGGATTCGTCCCCGCCAATTCCGTCGTGATGATCGCTCTCACCGGATCACCGGCCACCCTCGCGTTCGTCGCGCGCACCGATGTCATCGGTGCCCATGCGGCAGCCGACTACCGCGTCGCACTTGAGCAAGCCGCAGTCACGTCCGTTATCTGGGTTGTCGTCGGCACCGGTCCGGTGGCAGCCGCCGGACTCGATCAGATCGAGGCGGCAAGCGCGAGCTCGACAGCATGGGAATCCACAGCGTCCGCACCCTTGTCGCCGAGTCTCTCGAAATCGGAGCGGAGTGGTTCGACACCAACGGCGAGGAGAGTGGACGCACCGCCAACCCGTTCCTGTCGGAGGTCAGCATGAACCGAATCATGGGCGGACGTCAGACGTCGAGCAGCCGCGCCGAGATCGAAGCCCGTTACCGCGAGGACACGGCCGCCGACATGGACGCAGCCCGCGCCGCCGCAGCCGAGCAGGGCGAGGACTTCGCACGAAACACGATCACGGAAATCGCCGCAGTCGTGCGCAATTTCGAGGTTCCCAGCCTCGACCTCGCCGCCCGCGCTGGATTATGCGCGGCAGCGGACCCGCACCACCGCGACGCCATGATCGGAATCGTCACCATCAGCCCGCAAGCCGCAACGGACGCCTTCGGAACCATCGCCGCACACCTACGCGGAAACTACCGAGTCCAGGCCCTCACCCTTGCCGGGTTGGCCGCATACGTCGACGGCGACGGAGCCGCCGCCGGAATTTGCGCTCGACACTGCTAGCGCTATCGGCGTCGACCCCAGCCTCACGACGTTGCTCAAGCTGCTCGACGCGTCCCGCACGGCCGGAATCAAGCCGGAGGCGATCGCCGAACGCGCCACCATCGGCGTCGAAGTGGCGCGGTCGATGGGAATCGACCTCCGCGCCGGGCTTCCCATGGTTGTCTTCATTCCCGATAACGAACGCGCCGCCGTCTGCGCTTAGTGACGCAAGGTCTCTCGCTAGTCCTGTATTTGCGCCAGTCGGGTTGAACCTAGGCTTTTGCGGCCCGAGGTAGAAAGAGCAAGTAATCGAACAATCATGAAGCACAGTCTTGATAACACCTACGTGTCCGAAATGTCGTCCCCATCGGGGACGCCTCAACCCCTTGCTTTCAGCGCCGCCCGCGCCGCATTGAACCCACCCATCCCGTGGACCCCGCCGCCCGGGGGAGTCGCGGACGAGCAAAGGTAGACGCCCGGGGCGCCGGTGGCATAGGGGTCGAGCCCGAACCGGGGGCGCGCGATGATCTGCCGCGCAGTGTTCGCGCCCGCGGAGATGTCGCCACCCACGTAGTTGGGGTTGTACGCCTGCATCTGCGGCACATTGCGCACGTGGACGCCCACGATCCGGTCCCGGAACCCCGGCGCGAAGCGCTCGATCTGACGTGTGATCGCTTCGGTGGCGTCACCCGGATATCCGTGCGGCACATGCGCATACGCCCATACCGGGTGGATGTCTCCCACAGATCGGGAGGGGTCGGCCAAGAACTGCTGGCCCAACAGAATGAAGGGCTTGTCCGGCATCTGACCCCGAACGGTCTGACGTTCGACAGCAGCAGTTTGCGAAATCGTCCCGGACAGGTGCAGGGTGCCGGCCTTGCGGGCATGCGGATTCGTCCACGGCACGACGCTTCCGTCGGAGTCACCACGCACGGCGTAGTCGACCTTGTAGGCGGCGGTGCCGTAGCGGAATTTGCGGTAGGCCCGGGCAATGCGGTCGGGCTGCCGGCCGTCGAGCAGACGACCGGCCGCATCGGGGGCGATGTCGAGCATGACGATGTCGTAGTCGGCGATCTGGGCGTAGTTGTTAACCCAGTTTCCGGTTTCGATGGTGCCACCGAGGCTTCGCAGGATCGACGCGAGGGCGGCTGCAATTGAGCCCGAACCACCTTGTGCCACAGGCCAACCGTGAGCATGAGCGGCCGCAGTGAGCATCGACGCGACAGCGCTGGACAGGGGAAGGTCCAACCGCCCGAACATGTGCGCCGCGACGCCACCGAAGAGCGCCCGCGCCTGTGGAGTCTTGAACATCCGCGCGAAACCCGTCGCGGGAAGCAGAGCGCCCGTCCCGAAACGGGCGAGCATCAGCGGGTGCTTCGGGAGATGCACGATGGGCTGGAAGACGTCCTGCACCAACTCGTCGAAGTTCTCGGCGAGGTATCCGAAGACGTCGAGCCACCTCTTACCGTCGGCACCCAATCCGTCAGCGGTCCGGTTGATGTCGCGCCACAGAACCCCGGCGGTGCCGTCGTCGAGTGGATGGACCAGATCGATCTCGGGCCACAGCCACGTCAGGCCATGTTTGGCGAGCCCGAATTCACGGTCGAGTTCCTTGAAGTATGGAGAAGCCAAAGCGGTGGGATGGAAGGCGGAGCAATCGTCGTGGACGAGTCCGTCGACGATGTATTCGCTACTGCGGGTGCCGCCGCCGATCTTGTCCGCACCCTCGAAGACATGGACGTCGATTCCGGCGCGGGCGAGTTCGATCGCCGCCGCGAGGCCGTTGGGGCCACTGCCCACCACTACTGCTGTTGTCATTTGCTCTTCGCCACCCGTCTTCTCAAGGGTGAGCCTACGGAAATTACAGCGATGGCATTCTGCGAGCAAACAATTCAGGCCTAGACCTTGGTTGATCGATCAACTTTTGTTACAGTTCGAGGCGCACTGGCCGCAGCTGATTCTTATCGCTGCGGCCAGTTGTTGCATTCATCGCCCATCGCGCCTGTTTCCTGCGGATTCGGTATCCTGTGAATCGGAACTTCTCTGCACAGACGCAGCTCCGAAATCTGTCGAGGGGCCTTCTGGCTCCCTGCATCGCCGCAGTTCAGAGCAATTATAGGGCTACCTTAGTTGCGCCCGTGCCGGGGTTCTGAATTATCGTTTTCGTTACACGGTTGACTCACAAAAGTTTCAACCGACCGAAGACTCACGTCGCCGGGTGCCAGAACGCACACCATCGCGTCTGCGCAGGGCGGCTACTTCGGTGGTACCGAACACATCGTCGTGTCGGTGCTTTGAAGGACTTGCATTGCAAGTTGATGGCCATCAGCGCTGCTGGTCGTCGGTGCATCTTTATGGCATACGAAGGCTGGGTATGAAGCAACTTCCAGGCCCCCAGGGCCTCTATCACCCGTCCAATGAGCACGACTCCTGTGGAGTCGCATTTGTTGTCGACATGCATGGTCGCCGCAGCAGGGACATCGTCGAAAAGGCGATCACCGCTCTGGTCAACCTCGAGCATCGCGGCGCTGCCGGATCAGAACCCAACACGGGTGACGGTGCGGGCATTCTGCTGCAGGTTCCCGACAAGTTCTTCCGAGCTGTCGTGGACTTCGCGCTGCCCGCCGAAGGCGCGTACGCAACCGGTATCGCATTCCTCCCGCAGGGCGACGCCGATGCACACGAGGCTGCTGCTGCAGTCGAGAAGATCGTCGTCGAAGAGGGCCTGAAGGTTCTCGGCTGGCGCGAGGTCGGAACAGACGACTCCTCGCTGGGCGCACTGGCGCGCGACGCGATGCCGACGTTCCGTCAGATCTTCATCGGCTCCGAGGGTGACAAGTACACCGGCATGGATCTCGAGCGTCGTGCGTACGTGGTGCGTAAGCGCACCGAGCACGAACTCGGCTCCGAAGGCGCCGGCAAGGGTGGCCCGGGTAGCGAGACCGTGTACTTCCCCAGCCTGTCCGGCCAGACGTTCGTCTACAAGGGCATGCTCACCACCCCGCAGCTCAAGGGTTTCTACCTCGACCTGCAGGACGATCGTGTCGAGAGCGCACTGGGCCTGGTCCACTCGCGCTTCTCCACCAACACGTTCCCGTCGTGGCCGCTGGCGCACCCGTTCCGCCGGGTCGCTCACAACGGTGAGATCAACACCGTCACCGGCAACGAGAACTGGATGCGCGCTCGCGAGTCCCTGATCGACAGTGACGTCTTCGGTGGCCGCGAGAACCTGGACAAGATCTTCCCGATCTGCACCCAGGGCGCCAGTGACACCGCTCGTTTCGACGAGGTGCTCGAGATGCTGCACCTCGCCGGCCGCAGCCTGCCGCACGCAGTTCTCATGATGATCCCGGAAGCCTGGGAGAAGCACGAGAGCATGGACCCGGCTCGTCGGGCGTTCTACGAGTACCACTCGGCTCTCATGGAGCCCTGGGACGGACCGGCGTCGGTGTGCTTCACCGACGGCACCGTCATCGGCGCCGTGCTGGACCGCAACGGTCTGCGTCCGTCGCGTCTGTGGATCACCGAAGACGGCCTCGTCGTCATGGCGTCGGAGGTCGGCGTTCTGCCGATCGATCCGTCCACCGTGGTCCGCAAGGTCCGCCTCCAGCCCGGCCGCATGTTCCTCGTGGACACCGCGCAGGGCCGGGTCATCAGCGACGACGAACTCAAGTCCGAACTCGCTGCCGAGCACCCGTACCAGCAGTGGATCGATGAAGGTCTGATCCACATGGACGACCTGCCGGACCGCCCGTACACGTACATGTCGCACGAGCGCGTCGTCCTGCGTCAGCAGCTCTTCGGTTTCACCAGCGAAGAGGTCAACCTGCTGGTCAAGCCGATGGCTCTCTCCGGTGCCGAGGCTCTGGGTTCGATGGGTACCGACACTCCGATCGCCGTGCTCTCGTCACGTCCGCGGATGCTGTTCGACTACTTCTCGCAGCTCTTCGCTCAGGTCACCAATCCGCCTCTCGACGCGATTCGTGAAGAGGTTGTCACCAGCCTCGGCGCGACCATCGGCCCCGAGGGCGACCTGCTGCACCCGAATGCGGACTCCTGCAAGCAGATTGCGCTCCCGCAGCCGATCCTGCACAACGACGATCTGTCGAAGCTCGTTCACGTCAACGACGACGGCGAATTCCCGGGCTTCCGCAGTGTCGTGATCCGTGGCCTGTACCCCGTCAAGGAAGGCGGCGACGGTATCCGTCGTGCGCTCGAGGGCATCAAGTACCAGGTCTCGCAGGCAATCGAGGGTGGCGCACGCATCGTCGTGCTCTCGGACCGCGAGTCCACCGAGGACTACGCACCGATCCCGTCGCTGCTCCTCACCTCGGCTGTGCACCACCACCTGGTTCGTGAGAAGTCGCGCACCAAGGTCGGCCTCATCGTCGAGGCCGGCGACGCCCGCGAGGTGCACCACATGGCGCTCCTCATCGGCTTCGGTGCCGCAGCGGTCAACCCGTACATGGCTTTCGAGACCATCGACGAGTTCCTGCAGAACGGCGAGCTCGAGGGTCTGACTCTCGAGAAGGGCATCGCGAACTACATCAAGGCAGCCGGCAAGGGTGTCCTGAAGGTGATGTCCAAGATGGGCATCTCGACGCTCGCGTCGTACACCGGTGCTCAGCTGTTCCAGGTCATCGGCCTCTCGCAGGAGCTGACGGACGAGTACTTCACCGGTCTGCAGTCGCAGCTCGGTGGCATCGGCCTCGACCAGATCGCAGCCGACGTCGAAGCACGTCACCGCATCGCGTACCTCGATCGCCCCGAAGAGCGCGCTCACCGCGAGCTCGAGGTCGGCGGCGAGTACCAGTGGCGTCGTGAAGGCGAGTACCACCTGTTCAACCCGGACACGGTCTTCAAGCTCCAGCACGCAACTCGCACAGGTCAGTACGAGGTGTTCAAGGAGTACACGACAATGGTCAACGACCAGTCGGAGCGCCTTGCCGCTCTGCGTGGTCTGTTCGACTTCAACATCGGCAAGCGGCCGTCGATCTCGATCGACGAGGTCGAGCCGGCCAGCGAGATCGTCAAGCGTTTCTCGACGGGTGCGATGAGCTACGGCTCCATCTCCGCCGAGGCTCACGAGACTCTCGCCATCGCGATGAACCGTCTGGGCGCCCGCTCCAATTCCGGTGAGGGCGGCGAACATCCGTCGCGCTTCACGCCGGACGAGAACGGCGATCTGCGTCGCAGTGCCATCAAGCAGGTCGCGTCGGGACGCTTCGGTGTCACCTCGCACTACCTGAGCAACTGCACCGACATCCAGATCAAGATGGCGCAGGGAGCCAAGCCCGGTGAGGGCGGCCAGCTTCCGGCTCACAAGGTGTACCCGTGGGTGGCCGAGGTTCGGCACTCCACGCCTGGCGTCGGGCTGATTTCGCCGCCGCCGCACCACGACATCTACTCGATCGAGGATCTCGCGCAGCTGATCCACGACTTGAAGAACGCCAACCCGCAGGCCCGCATCCACGTGAAGCTGGTCTCCGAGGTCGGCGTCGGAACCGTCGCGGCCGGTGTCTCCAAGGCACATGCCGACGTCGTTCTGATCTCCGGTCACGACGGTGGCACCGGTGCCACCCCGCTGACCTCCGTCAAGCACGCGGGCGCACCGTGGGAGCTCGGCCTCGCCGAGACCCAGCAGACGTTGCTGCTCAACGGTCTTCGTGACCGCATCGTCGTGCAGGTCGACGGCCAGCTCAAGACGGGTCGCGACGTCGTCGTTGCTGCCCTGCTCGGCGGCGAGGAGTTCGGTTTCGCCACCGCACCGCTGGTGGTCTCGGGCTGCATCATGATGCGCGTCTGCCACCTCGACACCTGCCCCGTCGGTGTCGCGACGCAGAACCCGTTGCTGCGTCAGCGTTTCAGTGGCAAGCCGGAATTCGTCGAGAACTTCTTCATGTTCATCGCCGAAGAGGTTCGCGAGCTTCTCGCGGAACTCGGTTTCCGCACGCTGCTCGAAGCAGTCGGCCAGGTCGACATGCTGGACACCACGCGCGCTCTCGATCACTGGAAGGGAAGCAAGGCAGGCAATCTCGATCTGTCGCCGATCCTGACCCAGGTCGAGTCCGCGTTCATGGACCAGGACGTCCACTGCACCGGCACACAGGATCACGGTCTCGACAAGGCACTCGATCAGCAGTTGATCGTCTCGGCCCGCAATGCACTCGACAAGGGTGAGGCGGTTTCGTTCGAGTCCGCGATCACCAACGTCAACCGCACGGTCGGCACCATGCTCGGCCACGAGGTCACCAAGGCGTTCGGTGGAGAGGGCTTGCCCGAGGGCACCATCGACATCACGTTCACCGGTTCCGCCGGTAACAGCTTCGGTGCTTTCGTGCCCAGCGGTATGACCCTGCGCCTGCACGGCGACGCCAACGACTTCGTCGGCAAGGGCCTCTCGGGTGGACGCATCGTCGTACGCCCGCCGCTCGATGCAGCGGAAGGCTTTGTCGCCGAGGACAACATCATCGGTGGCAACGTCATCCTGTTCGGCGCCACCAGCGGCGAGGCTCTGCTTCGCGGTGTCGTCGGCGAACGCTTCGCAGTCCGTAACTCCGGCGCCACTGCCGTCGTCGAGGGTGTGGGCGATCATGGTTGCGAGTACATGACGGGTGGAAAGGTGGTCATCCTCGGAGCCACCGGACGTAACTTCGGCGCCGGCATGTCCGGTGGCGTCGCGTACATCTACAACCCCGACAAGGCATTCGAGAAGAACCTCAACACCGAACTGGTGGACCTCGAGGATCTTTCGGGCGACGACTTCACCTGGTTGAAGAGCGTCATCGAACGTCATCGCGACGAAACCGGCTCCGAGGTTGCCACGCGCATCCTCGGCGACTGGTCGCAGCAGGTGGGTCACTTCGCAAAGGTGATGCCCCGCGACTACAAGAAGGTTCTTTTGGCCATCGCGGCCGCAGAGAAGGATGGCAAGAACGTGGACGAGGCAGTTATGGAGGCAGCTCGTGGGTGATCCAAGCGGCTTCCTGAAGCACACGTCGCGCGAACTTCCGGTTCGCCGGCCGGTGCCGTTGCGCCTGCTCGACTGGAAAGAGGTCTACGAGGAGTTCCCGAAGGAAACCCTCCAGACCCAGGCCAGCCGTTGCATGGACTGCGGAATTCCTTTCTGCCACAACGGTTGCCCTCTCGGAAACTTGATTCCCGAGTGGAACGACCTGGTCTTCAAGGACCACTGGCACGACGCCATCGAGCGTCTGCACGCGACCAACAACTTCCCGGAGTTCACCGGTCGTCTGTGCCCCGCACCCTGTGAGGCGTCCTGTGTCCTGGGCATCAACCAGGATCCGGTCACCATCAAGCAGGTCGAGGTCGAGATCATCGACAAAGCCTTCGACGAAGGGTGGGTCAAGCCGGTTCGCGCCGCGCACGCCACCAACAAGAGGGTCGCAGTTGTCGGCAGTGGTCCGGCCGGTCTGGCCGCAGCGCAGCAGCTGACCCGCGCCGGTCACGCAGTGACGGTCTTCGAGCGGGCAGACCGCATCGGCGGCCTGCTGCGCTACGGCATCCCCGAGTTCAAGATGGAGAAGCGGCACATCGACCGCCGTCTCGAGCAGATGGAAGCCGAAGGCACCGTCTTCAAGACCAACGTCAATGTCGGCGTGGACATCACCGCGGACGAGCTGCGCGAGCAGTTCGACGCAGTGGTTCTGGCCGGCGGCGCCACCGCAGCTCGCGATCTGCCGATCCCGGGCCGCGAGCTGGACGGCATCCACCAGGCGATGGAGTTCCTGCCGATCGCCAACCGTGTGCAGTTGGGTGACCTCGACGCTCCCACCATCACCGCTGAGGGCAAGAAGGTTGTCATCATCGGCGGCGGCGACACCGGCGCGGACTGCCTCGGCACCTCGCACCGTCAGGGCGCAGCCAGCGTGCACCAGTTCGAGATCATGCCGCGTCCCCCGGAGACTCGCGCCGAGCAGACTCCGTGGCCGACGTACCCGCTCATGTTCCGCGTGGCTTCGGCTCACGAGGAAGGCGGCGAGCGTCTGTTCTCCGTCAACACCGAGAACTTCGTCGGTGAAAACGGCAAGGTCACCGGACTCAAGGCTCACGAGGTCGAGATGAAGTCGGGTCGTTTCGAGAAGGTCGAGGGCTCGGACTTCGAGCTCGAAGCCGATCTCGTGCTCCTGGCAATGGGCTTCGTCGGTCCCGAGAAGCCGGGTCTGCTCACCGATCTCGGTGTCGACTTGAACGAGCGCGGCAACGTCGCCCGCACGTCGAAGTGGAACACCAACGTCGACGGCGTGTTTGTGGCCGGTGACATGGGCCGCGGTCAGTCCCTGATCGTCTGGGCCATCGCCGAGGGACGTTCCGCAGCAGCCGCTGTGGACACCTACCTCGAGGGTGTCACCGCCCTTCCGTCACCGATCCACCCGACAGCGGCTCCGCAGCGCTAGAGGCTCTTACAAAGCCGCACCCCATCGCATTCGGTGGGGTGCGGCTTTGTTTCTGCAAGTAGTTCGCACGATCTGTAACAAACCTTCATCAATCGTGCATCGGACAGACACAACGCCCAGACAGTATGATTCCGGAGCATCGATAGTGGTGTATGGGTTGCTTAAGTTAAATCAGGGGAGTTTCATGCGTGCGAGGCGTCTCGTTGCGGTGTTGTCGGCACTAGCTGCGGCAGTAGTGGTACCGGTTGTCAGTTCTCCTGTGGCGTCGGCTGATCCCTGCCCCGGTCTGTACGTCGTGGCCATTCCTGGAACCTGGGAGCCTTCGGGTACTTCTCCCGGTGCCGGCATGCTTGCCCCGGTCACCAACGGCCTTCCCGGTTCCGTACGCACCGATTACGTCACGTACTCGGCAACGGCCTTCCCGTGGGAGTCCAACGTCTACGCCAAGTCGAAGCAGCAGGCTGTCGACAACGCCCGCGGCATGATCGCCGCGATGGCCGCCTCGTGCGGTGACACCCGCTTCGCGATCGTCGGATACAGCCAGGGCGCCGACGCGGCAGGCGATCTCGCAGCCGAGATCGGAACCGGCATCGGCGTTGTTCCCCCGACTCGCGTCGAGGGCGTAGGCCTCCTGTCAGATCCCCGCCGCTCCGAGTCAGACGTCCTGATCGGACCCGCTGTCGGAGGCAACGGAGCCAGCGGCGCTCGCATCGGTGGATTCGGTTGGCTGTCAGGCAAAACGGTGACGCTGTGCGCCGTCGGTGATCTGTACTGCTCGACGCCCAAGGACGATTTCGTGATGCGTCTGGCCGGGTTCATGGCTCAGGTTTCCGACCCCACTCCGGCAAACGCTCTCTCGCTGCGCGACGAGGCCGCCGTGATCGTGAACGATCTGGTCACTGCAGGCGGACTCCCCGCACTGATGGCTCAGCTCGATCCAGGCGCGAACTCCCGGCGTGTCGATCAACTGGTCGCCTTCTACGGCTCGCAGGTTCACACCGACTACACGCGTTACGTCGTTGACGGCGCAGGCAATTCGGCCACATCCTGGCTGCACAACTGGTTGGCAGGAAAAGCCTGATCAGCAGTACGTCTGCTCCGCGGTGTCGACGTAGATCTCGGCGATCCGCTGCGAAGACATCGGCGTGATCTGTGAGTACACCTCTCCGACGGAGTTGAACTCCGCCAGCACCTCGGACCGCGGCATGCCGTCGGCCAGAGCCTTGCAGGTGCCGTCCGCGTAGAGGATCTCGGCGGAATCCATTCCGGCGGGCGGGATCCCGGCCAGACGCAGGGCGGCGATGTACCGCTGTCCCTTCTCGCCTGCGTTCGCGACGATCTCGTCCGGTGACCGGGCGTCGATCGGTGCGTTCGCCGGTGGCGCTACCTGTGGCGCTACCGGCAGCGTTACCGGTGGGGGCGTCGATTCGACGACGCTCGGCGCGGCTTCCGGAGTTGCGGCGGGTGGGCTGGTCGCCAGCGCCGACAGTGACTCGGGGGCAGCTGAACTCGACGTTGCCGCGATCGACGTGCTGGTGGCAGCAGAAGTGGATTCCGCTGCGTTGCTGTCGGATTGGCTGCTGCAGCCGCTGAGGAGTAGGCCCGCTGCCGCGACGCAGAGGACCAGTCTGTTCGTGTTCATCACCCGTGAGTGTTACACACCGTACCGCTTAGTTTGTCCGTTTTAAGGAAACTCCCTTTTGCCCTGTTTTTAAGTCGAAGTCCTGTGATATACATCTGTTCAGTTGTTACTTGTGAGTAGGAGCACATCGCAAGACCTTGTCGGCGGCGGTCGAAACACAAGCAATGACTGCGAGTTTCGTCCCCCATCACATAAACGGCAGGGAGAAATCAGTGCAGAAATCTCACAAGAACGGCAACAGACGTCTCGTCACGCGCGTGGCCGTTATTGCAGGTACCGCAGGTGCAGTGCTGGCTTTTGCAGCGCCGATGGCCTCGGCTCAGGACCCGGTCGACAATTCGGTACCGGGCGCCGCAGTGTGTCCGGCTACTGCCGAATCCTGTGTGTCGGTGGTGGTTCAGAGCGGAACCTTCGACAACAACGGCTTCAACCTCCCGATCGGAAAAGGCGACATGATCATCGCCGCCGAGGCCGGCTCCGGTGAAGGTGAGTCCACCGTTCTTCTCCCGCGCGACGACGGACACAACGGTGTCTACTCCAAGCCGCTGACGGTTCCCGGCGGCGTTCTGGGAATCGATCTTCCGTTCGGCAATCTCTTCGGCCTGGCCGCAGTAACGGCCGAAGTGGAGGCAACGGCTGCGCCGACCCTCAACGGAATCATCACCGACATGGATCTGAGCATCCCGGTGCGGATGAAGATCAACAACGCGTTCCTCGGTGACAACTGCTACCTGGGTTCCGCGGTGGCGCCGGTGAATCTTCGTCTCGCGCCTGACCCGTCGGTGGTCCCTACCTACACGGTGCTGCCGTCGACTGCGCTGAAGGTGAGCCCGGTCGGGAACGAGGCCACCGGCTTCGCGCTGCCCGCCGCCAGTGGTTGCGGACCGTTCGGAGTGCTGAATCCGATCGTCAACTGGCGAGCAAAGGTACCGGCCACGTCCGGAACCTCGCTCAGCACGATCTCCGACGCCTACCTGTACCCGGGAGGGCTCACCGGTAGCGATCCTCTCGACGATCTCGGTGGCGGAACAGGATCCAGCGGTTCCAGTGGCTCGAGCGGTTCGTCCGGAAGCTCCGGTTCCTGAAAAATCGGAAGCCTAGACGCAGCGGTGGTGACGGAATGTCACCACCGCTGCGGCGTCCGACCTGTAATAACCTGTGCCTCAGGGTGGGCGAAGGCGGCACTCCATCAGGAGGACCTGCGCGGCCACGAAATCACAGGGGAGTCCTCAAACATGTTTCGAGACAGCGTTCTTGCCGGTCCGGTCCTGCGTCGGGGTGTGACGGCGCTGGCAGTTGCAGCCGCGGCCACCATGTTTGTCGGCACCGCAGCAACGGCGGAGCCGGCAGCAGTTGTCGGTGAGGTGTCCGCGGACTCCATCGCGGCAGCCCGTGCGCAGGCCATCGGAACGACGGTCACCGTCGTGGGAACCGCGACTACGCCGTCCGGAGTGTTCGAATCCAGCTTCTACGACAAGGGCTTTGGTCTCCAGAGCGGCAATTCGGGCATTTACATCAGCGATCCGAACAACTCCGGGATTGCTCTCGGCGATCAGGTTCAGGTCACCGGAGTCCTCGCGGATCAGGAAGGCCTGCTCGTCGTCCGCCCGACTGCCATCGAGGTAATCGGCACGACCACTCAGATCAGCCCGGCGCGATTGCCCCTCGATGCAATCGGTGAGGGCAGCGAAGGTCGTCTCGTGACGGTGTCCGGAATCGTGAGCGGACCCGTCGTCGACGATCTGCCGTACGGTCACAAGATCCTGGTGTCCGGCGTCGACGGAAACACCGTCATCTTCGTCAACACCCAGACCGGAATCGACGTCGATGCCGTCGCCGTCGGACGACCGATCACCGTCACCGGTTTCAGTGGCCAATACGCCAGCACCTACGAGGTTCTTCCCCGTTCGGAAGCCGATGTGCAGCAGGGTTTCACGGGCAGCCTGAGCTTCGGCAGCTGACCTAGATCTCGAACCGAGCTCCGACGCGCATCGACCCGGGAGACAACCGGCTGATCGTGCGTCCGAGCTTGGCTTCGACGGTCACGGGCACCACGGCCTTGTTCGTGCGAACTGCTTTCACGATGGCACTGGCCACCCGGTCGGGGGTGAAGTTGCGCTTGCGGTAGAAGTTGTCGACCTTGGTTTGATTCTCGAGTTGTTCCTCGGCGGTGGTCCCGGCAAATTCGGTGGTCTTGAGGATGTTCGTGTGCACGAGGCCGGGGCAGATGGTGCTGACGCCGATGCCGTGTGGAAGTAGCTCTGCCCTTAGGCAATCCGAGAGCATGAATACCGCTGCCTTGCTTGTCGAATACGCGGTGAGTGCCTTCTGTGGCGTGTAGGCGGCGGCCGAGGACAGGTTGACGACGTGTCCGCCGGTTCCCCGGTCGATCATCATCGGGGTGAATGCCCGGCAGCCGTAGACAACTCCCCAGAAGTTGATGTCCATGACGCGCTCGAACTGGCGCTGCTCGGTGTCGGCGAATGTCCCGGAGAACCCGATTCCAGCGTTGTTGACGACGATGTCCGGCACGCCGTGATGCGCCGCGACTGTCTCCGCGAATCGGATCACGGCCTGTTCGTCGGACACGTCGACCTGGTAGGCATGCGAACCGCCACCGAACACCGCTTCGGCTCCGCTGGCCTGAGTGGGTGTGTTGATGAGTGCCGCAGTGTCCTGCGCGCTTTCGAGGTTGATGTCGGAGACGACGACGATAGCTCCCTGGGCCGCGAAGGCGAGGGCCGTTTCACGCCCGATGCCGCTGCCTGCACCGGTGATCACCACCAGCGTGCCGGTGAGATCGCGCAGTCGACGCTGCAACTTCGTTCCGCGTCGCCAGCCGGTGACGTCCTTCAGTAGCCCCATTGGTTGCCCTTTTCGTGTGTACGTTTGTGGCGTGTGTCTCTAGCTGACTTCCCCTCTGCGAAAGGTATCCGATGAGCGAGCTTCGTGTAGTTGCAACCATCCCGGCCAAGTCCGGTTCCGAGGACGACGTCCGATCGGCTCTGACAACTCTCGCGGAGGCGAGTCGGTCCGAGGACGGCTGTGTGTCGTACGAGTTGTTCGAGTCAGCGGCTGCGCCCGGCACGTTCGTCACGATCGAAACTTGGCGCGGGCAGGAGGAGTTGGACGCTCACATGCAGTCCCCGCATCTACAGGCCGCGCTGGCCGCCGCCGGACCACTTCTCGACGGCGCTCCGGCGATTCATCCGTTGAAAGGCGCCTGAATCAGAATGAATTCCTGACCTTCGCTAAGGGTCTGACCTGCGAATGTCGCTCGAAAACTGACCAATCGTCGCGCTTCATTCCACTGAGCGGGACCTGCGACTAATACCTGTGCCTTAAGTCACAAACTGTCTCGACAATGCTTCACATCACAGTTTCTGACCTGGAGGTTTTGAATGAGTCGCAGTTCTCGGCGCGGTCACCGCAAGGTTGCCGCCGTCGCGCTGGCAGTCTCCGCCGGCCTGTTCGTCTCGTCGTGCGCTGACAGCGGGAACGGGGGTGGGAGCGGCGACGCACCGGACTCCGGTTCGGGATTGTCCATCGGCCCGGTCAACGAGCAGTCCGGCGAGGGCGATCCGGTCAAGGGCGGCACCCTCACGTTCAGCGGGTACTCCGCCGTCACCAATCTCGATCCGGCGAAGACTCAGATCGCCGGTTCGGTCGCCGGTTCGGAGTTGGGCGCGATCTACGACACGCTCCTGCGGTACGACCCGGCGTCCAAGGAATTCGTTCCGAAACTCGCAGAGTCGATGGAGCCGAGTTCCGACTTCAAGACGTGGACCCTCGAACTGCGTGACGGTGTGAAGTTCAGCGACGGGACGCCGGTGGATTCGGCGGCCGTCTCGGCGAGCCTCAATCGCTACGTCACCAACAAGGGGCCGCAGTCGAGTCTGTACGCGTCGAAGGTCGCGTCGGTAGACACTCCGGATCCGTCGACGGTCGTCTTCAATCTCGTCGACCCGTGGACCGGTATCGAGTCACTGCTCTCGACGGGCCCCGGCATGATCGTCGCGCCGAGCGCCCAGCAAGGTGATCAGTTCACCCCGATCGGCGCGGGTGCCTTCACCCTCGAGAAGTTCGCTCCCAACGAGGAATTGATCCTCGACGCTCGGGAGGACTACTTCGACGGTGCCCCGAACGTGGACAAGCTGCGGTTGATCAGCATCGTCGGTTCGCAGTCCACCACCGAATCGCTCAAGAGCGGCGGCACGGACGTCGCATACATGCGGTCGCTACCGAACGTGCTGGATCTGATCGACTCCGGCTACCCGGGCTTTGTCGACATCCCCTCGCTGTCCTACCTGTCGCTGGTCAACACGGCACCCGGTCGTCCCGGTGCCGACGTGCGCATCCGTCAGGCATTGGCGCTCGCAACCGATCCCGTCGCACTCGACAACCGACTCAACGAGGGCAAGGGTCTGCCCGGGCAGGTCATCTTCCAGGACACCTCTCGCTGGCACAACGACGTCGCTCCGATCGGCGTCGACACGGCCAAGGCGAAGCAGCTTCTCGACGAGGCCAAGGCTGACGGTTACGACGGCAAGATCACATACCTGACGCTGCAGGAGAATTCGGCGCAGGCGATGGCTCTGGCACTGCAGTCGATGGCCAACGCCGTCGGATTCGATTTCCAGATCGAGTACGTCAACTCGGTTGCCGACGTCGTCAAGCGTTTGTACGCCGACCGCGACTTCGACATGGCAACAGGTTCCGCCAACCTCGCGGAAGCCGATCCGTTCGAGCGTCTGTACTCCAATCTCAAGTCGGGTGGACGAAACAACGCCACGAGCTTCTCCGACCCCGAGATCGATTCGCTTCTCGACCAGTTGGGTGTCGCGACGTCGACCGACGCGAAGATCGAGGTGCTCGCCAAGATTCAGGAGCGCGCCAACGAGGTTGTGCCGTGGCAGGTTTACGGCAACACCCCGTGGCTCGGTGTGTGGGGACAGAACGTCCACGGCATTCAGCAGAGCCTGGACGGAATAATGTTCTTCGACAAGGCCTGGAAGAACTAGACACCTGAATGACTGACTGGACCCGAGAAGCGTCCCTGCGGGGACGCTTCTCGGCATCAGAGAGTGTGATAGATCAAGAAGTGAGATCGAGGGCAGCGCGGACGATGCTGTCGGAGTCGAGGCCGTGGTACCGGTAGACGTCCTCGAGTGAACCGACCTGACCGAACCGGCTCACTCCGAGCGCAGCACCCGGAACGTTGTTGATTCCCGTCAGGAACGCGAGGGTGTGCGGGTGTCCGTCGAGAACGGTCACCATCGGCGCGGACCGGCTGCTCGGAAAGACCTGATCCAGGATCCACGACGGACCGTCCGCGAGACCGCGCCGAGACTGGAGTGCTTCGAAGAGCAAGCCGGGGCTGGTCACGCACACGACGTCGGCGGAAATGCCTTGCTCGCCGAGTCTTTCGGCGGCGACAAGTGTTTCGGTGACGGTGGCACCCATGCCAACCAGGGTGACGACCGGATCAGGGTTGTGCCGCAGCGTGTACGCGCCGGCCACCACCTGACGTCGGCGGCGTTCTCGCGCAGCCGGATCGGTCGGCACCGCGGCCAAGGCCTGATCGACCGGACGGGTTGACAGACGCAGATACGACGAGCTGCCGTCTGGTCGGCCGAGGCGTCCGATGCTGTCGAGGAGCGTCCACTCCACGTCGACGGCGAATGCCGGTTCGAAACTGACGCATCCCGGCTGTTCGAGCCCGATGGACGGGGTCTTGATCGACTGGTGCGCACCGCCTTCGGCTGCCAGGGTGACGCCCGACGGAGTGCCGACCATGATCGACTGTCCACCGGCGTAGATGCCGTACGACCACGGTTCGAGAGCCCGCTCGATGAAGGGGTCGTACATCACGCCGATGGGGAAGAGCGGCTGGCCCCAGCGACTCCAGGTTGCACCGAGTTCGCCCATCAGTCCGACCAGGTTGGTCTCGGCGATACCGAGTTCCATGTGCTGACCGGTGGGCTTCTCACGCCAGTGCATGATCGTTTCGGCGTCGTCGGCAAACCAGTTGTGCCGCTCGTTGGGGGACCAGACCCCGACCTTGTTCAGCCACCCTGCCAGGTTGGTGGTGGAACTGACGTCCGGGCTCAGTGTGACAACACGTTTCGCGGCGTCCGGCGCCTCTCGGCTGAGGTCGAGTAGCACCCGACCGAGAGCTGCCTGAGTGGTGGATGTGCCGGAGGGGGTACGGCCGATGTCTTTCGGAACTGCCGGGGGCATCAGATGCTCCACCTTCGGGCGAGCCAGGCGCTCAGCGGTTTCGGCGCAGATGCGGCCGGACGGGCCGTCCGCCTCGAACCGTTCCCAGGGCTTCGACGGATCCATGCCGAGTTCCGCCGCCAGAATCTCGTACTGCTCGGCGGTGAGCAGCGACGAGTGGTTCTGCGGATGGCCCTGCGTCGGCAGGCCCCTGCCCTTGATCGTGTACGCGATGATCACGGTGGGGCGGGTGTCGTCGATCTGCGCGTACGCCTCTCGCAGAGCGTCGAGGTCGTGGCCACCGAGATTGCGGATGGCCTCGAGCACCGTGGCGTCGTCGAGGTCGTTGATCAGCGACGTGATCCCGTCGGCGTCCGCCGCGTCGCCAGGCAGCCTCAGACGGACCTCGTCGGCCGTGCATCGCAGCAGACGCTGGTACTCCGGATTCGGCATGTCCAGGATTCGTTCGCGCAACGCGGTGCCGCCCGGCCGGGTGAACAGTGATTCCAGGAGCGCGCCGAATTTCACGGTGATGACCTGCCAGCCGGCGCCCGAGAACATGCGCTCCAGGCGGGTGGCCGCGATGTTCGGCACCACCCGGTCGAGTGATTGGCGGTTGAGGTCGACGATCCACACGATCTCACCCAGTTCGGCGACCGAATGATCGAGAACTGCTTCCCACACAGCGCCCTCGTCGAGTTCGGCGTCACCGACAAGGGAGTACTGACGCCCGGTTCCGGCGCCGCCGAGGGAGGCGTCGACGTATCGGCGTGCGATCGCGCCCCAGATGGGAGCCGTCGCACCGATTCCCACCGATCCGGTCGAATAGTCCACCGGATCAGGATCTTTTGATCGACTCGGGTAGCTCTGCAGGCCCCCGAACTCGCGCAGCGTTGTCAGGTACGACTCGTCGAGTTCACCGAGCAGATAGTTGATGCCGTGGAGCACCGGAGCCGCGTGCGGCTTGACGGAAACCCGGTCGCCGGAACGAAGTTGGCCGAACCACAGCGACGTCATGATCGAGACCATCGACGCGCACGAGGCCTGGTGGCCGCCGACTTTGAGCCCACTGGGATTCGGACGGACACGGTTGGCGTGATGGATCATCGCGGTCGACAACCACAGAACGCGCTTCTCGATCTCCGCCAGTGGCTCGGGAGCGTTCTGGTTGATGCTGGGGCTGTTCACGGCCGGTCCTGCCTTCAATAGTTGACATCGATCGCCGCACCGCCTGTACCCCAGATCATGGGGCCGACGATGTGGTTGTGATGTTTGGCAGGACTTCCTGAGGCCGAACCGTTCGGCGCGGCAAAGTCCAGCCGCACCTGTCGATCTGTTGTGCAGATTCTGCGTCAAAGTCCATCATCGGCATACAGATTGGGCAATAGCTACCCAGTGGGTTGAGCAATGTGCGCAACACCGGGCCCTGTGCGCCGTGCGAGGTGGGCACTATGCGCAGCACAATGCGAGTCGTGCGCGCTCAATCCATCAGATCGTGGACGTAGCACCAGCGCCAGGATTCGCCGGGCTCGTGCGAGCGCATGACCGGGTGCGCGGTGTCGCGATAGTGGTTGGTCGCGTGCTGATGGGGGCTGGAATCGCAGCACCCGACGTGGCCGCAGGACAGGCACATGCGCAGGTGAGACCAGTTATCCTCGCCCAACTCGGCGCACTCCTGGCAGACGCCGGGCGTCAGCGCCGCCGGGTCCGTTTCGGGCGCATTG
Source organism: Rhodococcus sp. P4_E4 (assembly GCF_056401575.1). Classification (NCBI taxonomy): domain Bacteria; kingdom Bacillati; phylum Actinomycetota; class Actinomycetes; order Mycobacteriales; family Nocardiaceae; genus Rhodococcus; species Rhodococcus sp. P4_E4. The sequence continues at coordinate 140,087 of NZ_JBFUJB010000005.1, forward strand.
GTTAGTTCCTCGCAACCGGTCGGAGCGGGTGCGGGCTGCTGTGTGCGAGCTGCTGCTCGCTTCAGGATTTTCTTCATCGCCTTCCATACTGCATGCTGCCAGAGTGAACGGCATATTACTGGGGGTTGTAGTAGCGGCGTTGCTGGTGGCGGCGGTCGCGCGAAGGTTCGGATTGTCTTCGCCGCTGATCCTTGTCCTGGTCGGTTTGATCGCCTGCCAGATACCCGGTGTTCCGGAGTTGGAGCTCGATCCGGACCTCGTCCTGTTCGTCGTGTTGCCTCCACTTCTCTACTCGGCGGCGCTGGACAGTTCATACCTGGCACTGCGGTCCAATCTGCGTCCGATCGGATTTCTCGCAGTGGGGCTTCCCCTGGCGACGACGGCAGCGGTGGGCTTTGTCGCCTACCTGATCGTCCCGGAGTTCTCGATTGCGGCCGCACTGGTTCTCGGCGCCATCGTGGCGCCGCCGGACGCGGTGTCCGCGAGCGCAATCGGACGCAAGCTCGGCCTGCCGCGCCGGATCATGACCCTGCTGGGCGGGGAGAGCCTGCTCAACGACGCCACCGCTCTGACGGCCTACAAGGTCGCTCTTGCGGCGGCGGTGGGTACCGGTGCGACACTGATCGGCGGCTTCGAGACCTTCCTCGTCGCAGCGGTCGGTGGAACGGTGATCGGCCTCGCGGTGGGCTTTGTCATCTCGAAGGTTCGCGGCAAACTCCAGGATCCGGTGATGGAGAGTGGAATCGGATTGGTGGTGCCGTTCTTCACCTACCTGGCTGCAGAAGAGGTCCACGCGTCGGGCGTCATCGCGGTCGTCGTGGCCGGATTGTTCCTCGGCCAGCGCTCGACCCGCGCGAGTTATGCGACGCGCTTGCAGGACACGGCAGTGTGGAAGGCCGTCGACCTGATCCTGGAATCGTTCGTCTTCCTGTTGATCGGGCTCCAATTGCCCAGTGTCGTCAACGGATTGCAGGGGTACAGCACCTCGATCGTCGTCTGGGCGTCGATTGCCGTGCTCCTGACCGTCGTGGTGGTGCGGATCGCCTGGGTGTTCCCGTTCACGTACGTACCGCGTTGGCTGTCGCCCCGTATCCGAGCGAGGGAGCCGGAGATTTCAGCGCGGGCAGTGTTCGTCGTGTCGTGGGCCGGTATGCGAGGGGTCGTGTCGCTGGCTGCTGCCTTCGCCATTCCGTTGACGGTCAACAGTGGTGAAGACTTCCCGGGCCGTTCGCTGATCCTGTTCCTGACGTTTGTCGTCGTGGTCGGCACGCTGCTGCTGCACGGCCTGACGTTGCCGTGGGTCATCCGTGTCCTCGGTGTGCAAGGAAACGAGGAGCAGTCCGACGCACGTGCCGAGGCTGCGGCTCAGGACAAGGCTGCGCGCGCCGCTGCGGCGCGTCTGGACGAATTGGTCGGAGCCGACGCCGACGACGTCCCTCAGGTCCGCAATCGCGCCGCGGACATCTTGCGAAGCTGGAACACCCACCGCGCGAACTCGGCGTGGGAGCGACTGGGACGCAGCGACGAGGATCTGGGGGAGAGCCCGTCGAACGCCTTCCGCTCGCTGCGCCTCGAGATGATCGATGCCGAGCGAGGTGTGTTCATCGCCGAGCGCGATGCCGGCCGGATCGACGACGAGGTTCTCCGCAAGGTACTTCGAGAGCTCGATCTCGAGGAAGCCACGCTCGACCGGGACTAGACCGGCTGGTCTGATGTCGGTGAGGGTAATCGCTGGCCAGGGTCGGTTTACCTGGCCGTTGAGGCCTGCAACTTAACCGATTCCACTGAGCGAGACTCGATCCAATTTTCTGTGCCTCCCGTCACAGACTGTTTCGTGTTCAACATCACGTCACGGTCTTACCCCGCCTTGGAGGCATTCGAATGAGTCGTAGTTCCCGCCGCGGAAGTCGCAGATTGGCTGCGGCTGCGCTGGCGATCACCGCAAGTATGTTCCTGGCGTCGTGCGCCGACAACGGCTCGAGCAATGGCGGCGGCGAATCTGCTGATTCCGGTTCCTCGCTGAAGATCGGCATGGTCAACGAGCAGGCCGACCCCGGCACTCCCACCAAGGGCGGCACGCTGACGTTCAGCGGCTACTCGGCGGTCACGACTCTCGATCCCGCGAAGGCTCAGGTTGCCGGCGCCACCGGCGGCAGCGAGCTCAGCGCCATCTACGACGTGCTCATGCGCTACGACCCCATCGGGCAGAAGTTCGAGCCCAAGCTCGCCCAGTCGCTCGAAGCGAGTTCGGACAGCAAGACCTGGACGCTGAAGCTCCGCGACGGTGTGAAATTCAGCGACGGAACAGCTTTCGATTCCAAGGCAGTGGCGGACAGTATCAACCGCTACGTCACCAACAAGGGACCGCAGTCGAGCCTGTGGGCTTCCAAGGTTGTCTCGATCGACACCCCCGACGCGACGACCGTCGTCTTCAACCTCGTTGATCCGTGGACGGGCATCCAGTCGATGCTCGCTACCGGACCCGGCATGATCGTCGCCCCGAGCGCGCAGCAGGGTGACCAGTTCACCCCGATCGGTGCGGGCGCGTTCACTCTCGAGAAGTTCGCTCCCAACGAGGAACTGCTGTTGGCTGCTCGCCCCGACTACTACGACGGCGCGCCGAACATCGACAAGCTCAAGCTGATCAGCATCGTCGGCGCTCAGCCCACCGCTGAAGCCCTCAAGACGGGCGGCATCGACGCCGCGTACATGCGTACGCTCACCCCGATYCTGGATCTGATCGAGTCGGGTTACCCCGGCTTCGTCGACATCCCGTCGCTCGGTTACATCGCCAACGTGAACATGGCCCCGGGTCGCCCGGGCTCGGATGTTCGTGTCCGCCAGGCGATGGCGCTTGCCGTCGATCCGGAGACGCTCAACACCCGCGTCAACAACGGCAAGGGACTGCCCGGCCAGGAGATCTTCCAGGACACCTCGCGCTGGCACAACGACGTCGCACCGATCGGCGTCGATCCCGCCAAGGCGAAGGAACTGCTCGATCAGGCCAAGGCCGACGGCTACGACGGAAAGATCACCTTCCTCTCCATCCAGGAACCGTCCGCCCAGGCAACGGCTCTGGCCATCCAGGCAATGCTCAACGCTGTCGGATTCGACGCTCAGATCGAATACGTCACCGGTGCAGGTGATCTGGTCAAGCGGATGTATGCCGATCACGACTACGACATGAGCACCGCAGCACTGAGCCTCGCCGAGGCCGATCCCTACGAGCGTCTGTACACGGGCATCAAGTCCGGCGGCCGTAACAACGCCACCGGCTACTCCGACGCCGAAATGGACGCTCTCCTGGACAAGTTGGGCGTCGCAACCACCGACGACGACAAGAAGGCAGTCCTGGCACAGATTCAGGAACGCGCCAACGAGACCGTCCCGTGGCAGGTGTGGGGCAACGTCGCCGCACTCGACGTCTGGAACCAGAACGTTCACGGTCTCGAGCAGAGTCTCGACGGAATCGTGCTCTTCGACGGAGCTTGGAAGTCCTAGAGAGCCTGAAGTCCTGGAGAGCTTGAACCAAGACCTGAAATCAGAGGAACTGCTGTGTATTGCGAGCTCGCTGTCCGAAGGAGACGAAATCGATGAACATCGGCGCAATAGGTAAGAAATTGGGCCAGCTCGTCATTGTGATCCTGATCGTCAGCTTCGGAACCTTCGTGCTGGCATCACTGATCCCCGGCGATCCTGCTGTCTCCGTTCTAGGTGAAGGCCGAACGCCCGCCGAGTACGAGGAAGTTCGGCAGCAGCTCGGGCTCAACGATCCACTCCTGGTTCGCTATTGGGACTGGCTGACCAGCGCTCTCCAGGGCGACCTCGGTAATTCGCTTGTTCCCCCGCAGCAGGACGTTCTGACTGCGATCGGCTCGGCACTGCCCGTCAGCGTTCAGTTGGCCGTGATGGGTCTGGTCATCGCACTCGTCGTCGCCGTGCCGCTCGCACTCTGGTCGGCGCACCACGAAGGCGGCGTCATCGACCGCGTCATCAGCGCCGCGACGTTCGGTGTTCTTTCCGTCCCGAGCTTCCTCGCCGGTCTGTTGCTGATCATGGTCACCGTCAATTGGCTCGGCTGGTTCCCGCGATCACAGTGGGTGCGCATCGGGGACAGCCTCTCCGGAAACCTCTCACACGCAATACTCCCGGCTATCACCATCAGCCTCCTCGAGATGGCGATGTTCACTCGCGTTCTCCGATCCGATCTGGTGACGACGCTCCGTGAGGATTACATCCTCGCTTCGAAGGCGAAGGGAATGCCCACGCTGCGAGTGCTTTTCAGTGACGCGCTCCGACCGTCGTCGTTCTCGCTCATCACGATGATGGGTCTGGCTCTCGGCGGCATGATCGGCAGCACCGTGATCGTCGAGACGCTGTTCTCGTTGCCCGGAATGGGCACGCTCATCGTCCGCGCAGCGCAGCAAGGTGATTCGCCGATGCTGCTTGGCGCGGTGGTCGTGATCGCGGTCATCTACGTCCTCGTCAACAGTGCGATCGATGTTCTGTACACCTATCTTGACCCGAGGAGTCGTCGTGTCCATGTCTGAAGTGACGCCAGACGGAGCGGCCCCGTCGCCGGCCCCGTCCGAGGTGATGACATACCGGCAGCAGACAGTCCTGCTGGCTCCCGGTCCCGTCGAGACGTTGGAACAGCCCAAGAATCTGGTCCTGATCGGATCGATTCTCACGGTGATCGGCGTTGCGCTGCTCGGCACCGCACTCTTCGGTTCGGCCATCATGATGACCGTCCGCATCGTGCTCGCGCTCGTTGCCCTGGTTTTCCTCTTCAAGGGTCTCGGCAAGCTCGGTACGTCCAAGTGGGGCAGTCAGTTCGATCTCTCGTACTGGTTGGCGTGCATCTGGCTGGCCGCGCTGATCCTGGCCGCGATCTTCGCACCGCTGCTGCCGCTCGGTGAGTACAAGGACACGGTCAAGACCTTGGCCGAGCCGGGCTTCGCCTCGCCGAGCCTGCTCTCCGATCACCCGTTGGGTACCAACAACTTCGGTCTCGACCTGCTTGCCCGCGCTTTGTTCGGTGCCAGGGCATCCTTGACCGTGGCCATCTGCGCCGTACTGATCGGCATGATCATCGGCGGCACCATCGGCGTCATGGCCGGTTACTTCCGCGGCAAGGTCGACGCAGTCGTCGGAATCCTGACCAACTCGCTGCTGGCCATTCCTTCTCTGGTGCTGTTGATCGCACTGGCCGCGGTGCTCACGTCGAACCTGCGCAACATCACCCTCGCACTCTCGATTCTCTGCATTCCCAGCATGGTTCGAATCGCCAGGGCCAACACCATCGTCGTCGCCCAACGGGAGTTCGTGCTTGCCGCGAGGGCCATGGGCGCCACCAAATGGCGCGTCATCTGGCGCGAGTTGGTTCCCAACGTCCTCGTTCCGGTCGCCGCGCTCGGCCTGGTGGCCGTCTCCGGCCTGATTGTCGCGGAAGCATCACTCAGCTTCCTCGGACTCGGTATCGCACAACCTGATCCGACCTGGGGCAACATGATTGCGGAAGGCCAGGGCGGGATCGTGGAGAAGCATCCGTTCATCGTTCTGGTTCCCGGCGTCTTCCTCTTCCTGACGGTGTTCTCCTTCAACCTCATCGGCGAGAAGTATCGGAGTAAGCTGTGACCACTTCAGTTCAGAACGGCGTTCCGCTACTGCAGGCGGACAACATCAGGACCGTATTCGCCACTCCGCGTGGCCAGTTGCGAGCAGTCGACGGTGTCTCGATCCACGTTTCCGCCGGTGAAACTCTCGGTATCGTGGGTGAATCCGGTTCCGGCAAGTCGGTTCTCGGACGCACCATCATGGGTCTGCTCCAGAAGGGTCCGGCTCTGGACATCAGCGGGACGGTGACGTTTGCCGGCCGCGACATGTCGACCATGAAGAAGTCGGAGATGAAGCACTTCTGGGGACCCGAGATCGCCATGGTCTTCCAGGATCCGATGACCTCGCTCAATCCGTTCAAGCGCATCGGTACCCACATCACCGAATCCTTGAAGTTCCACCTGGGTCTGAAGAAGGACGCGGCCCGCGATCGCGCTGCGGAACTCCTGTCGATGGTGGGTATCCCCGAGCCCAAGCGTCGGCTCGATCAGTACCCCCACGAACTTTCGGGCGGTATGCGTCAGCGTGTGGTCATCGCGATGGCCCTGGCCTGCGAGCCGAAACTGCTGATCGCGGACGAGCCGACCACAGCTCTCGACGTGACCGTGCAGAAGCAGATCCTCGACCTGCTCGCCTCGCTCAACGACAAGCTCAACATGGCCGTCATCCTGATCAGCCACGACCTCGGTGTGGTCTCGGGACGATCGGATCGCGTCGCCGTCATGTACGCCGGGTCCGTCGTGGAAACGTCGGCCACCGAGGAGTTGTTCACTCGTCCGCGCCACCCGTACACCGAAGCGCTTATGGCCGCGATTCCGCGACTCGAATCGCCGACGCACACAGTGCTGCAGACAATTCCGGGTGGACTGCCGGACATGACGAAGCCGATCACCGGTTGCCGCTTCGCCGCTCGCTGCCGGTATGCCCAGGACGACTGCCTGACCGGCGAACCGGCTCTGGCTCCCGGCGGCCTGGGAGACAACACAACCGAAAGCCACACGTTCGCGTGCCACTACCCGGTCGACACCCCTGAAGGCACAACGGCATTGGTCGCCAACGAGAAGGCCGGCACTACCGCAGCGGGCCTGACGCTCGCGGTGAAGGAGATGGTCTGATGACTGCAGCAACCGATACCAGGAAGCCCGAGACGGTGGACGCGGCCCTGACGGTCGAGGATCTGGTCGTCGAATTCAACGTCGGCAAGGGGCAGACCGTTCACGCCGTGTCCGGGATCAGCTTCACCGTCGCTCCGGGTGAAACCTTGGGCGTTGTCGGTGAATCCGGCTGTGGCAAGTCCACGGCGGGCCGGGCGATCATGCAGTTGCCCTCACCGACGTCGGGCTCCATTCGCCTCGGAGAGACGGAAATGACGGCACTGGGCGCGGAAGAACTGCGTCGCAGTCGCACTCAGTTGCAGATGATCTTCCAGGACCCGATCTCCTCCCTGAACCCTCGTCGCAAGGTCAAGGCTCTCATCACCGAGGGTCCGTCGATCTGGGGCGGAAAAGACAAGGCCGCCATCGAAGCTCGGGCACGCGAGGTTCTTGCCGAGGTCGGGTTGGACCCGGACATGGTGTGGGACCGGACCCCGCGGGAACTCTCGGGTGGTCAGTGCCAGCGTGTGTGCATCGCCCGCGCGTTGATGCTGGACCCCAAGGTCCTGATCTGTGACGAGCCGGTCTCGAGCCTCGACGTCTCCGTGCAGGCGCAGATTCTGAACCTGCTCGAGGATGCGAAGAAGCGTCACGGGCTGTCTTTGCTGTTCATCGCGCACAACATGGCCGTCGTGAAGAACATCAGCGACCGCGTGATGATCATGTACTTGGGCCGCGTCTGCGAAATCGTTCCCGCAGAAGACATGCAGAACCGCGCGCTGCACCCGTACACGCAGCTACTGCTGTCGTCGATTCCCGATCCTGATGCCACCGTCACCGCAGCGCAGAACGTCGAGCAGAAGGTCATCGAGCTGCCGTCGCCGCTCAATCCGCCCAGCGGCTGCCGGTTCCGCACGCGGTGCCCGCTGGCCACGGATCTCTGCGCCGAGGAAGTTCCCGAACTTCGTCTCGTCCAGGGCGGTCATCAGGTGGCGTGCCACAACGTGTGACTACACGCGAAGCATGTTGCGTACGTGACCGGTTTCGTTGATCGACCCGACCCTGCGGCTTCCGTCCCGGGAAACAAGAATTCGCGTGACGGACACGTACTCGATCGGGAAGGTCAACGGACGCTCCAGCCCGAGTAGTTCCTGCAGAACGATATTGATGACGCCGCCGTGGCAGAAGATCGCCACGGTGGCGTTGTTGTCGGTTGCGGCGACGACGTCGTCGATCGCACCGAGGACTCGCGCACGAAAAGCGTCGCCGTCCACCGACTCGGGTAGCCATCCGGCCTTGATGCGCGCATACGTTTCCGGTGCGCGTTCCAAGACCTCGTGCATCGGGATGTAGTGGGGCTGCTCGTAGTCGTACTCCGCCAGACCCTCGAGCTCGGTGACCGGAAGATCCAATGCCTGCGCTACCGGGTCCGCGGTCTCGAGTGCGCGCTTCTGCGGGCTACTGAAGAGCCCGGTGATCCGGTAGGGGGCCAAAGCCGCAGGCAGCCGAAGTGCCTGCACGCGACCGGCGTCGGTCAGTGAGGGATCGGCGAAGCCTTCGGTGACCTCGGCCAGTTCGGGGAGCGCGTGTCGGATCAGGAGTAGTTGCACCCACGTCACCTTGCCATGTACAGATCGACGGCCACCACGAGGTTTCGGCCTTCGCGTTTCGCCTGGTACATGGCGGTGTCGGCGATGTCGAGCAGGGCGTCCATCTCGGCCATGGCCTGATCTACCCAGGCGACTCCGATACTGACCGTTCCGGCGAAGCCGCGGATGGATCGGGAGTGCGCCTCCTGTCTCTGCCTGATGCGTTCTGCCAGGGCAATTGCTTCCTCGAATGTGCAGTCGGCGGCGGCGACGGCAAATTCCTCACCGCCAAGTCGACCGGACAGTCCCAGTCCTTCGGTAGTGGCGAGGAGGGTGTTTCCGAACTGTTCGAGGACCGAATCTCCGGTGAGGTGGCCGAGGTTGTCGTTGATCGATTTGAAGTGGTCGAGATCGAGCATCATGACGGCGATCGATTTTCGCGCTGTGTGTTGGGTGTCGAGGAGTTCCTGCGACTGGGTCCAGAACGCATGTCGGCTCAGCGTTCCGGTCAGGGCGTCGCATTCGGCGATGCGTTGGAGTTCACGTTCAGCGCGTCGCTGTGCGCCCGTGGCGACGGCTACGGCGATGGGGGAGAGCGCCATCAAGATGACGGAGATTCTGGTGGTTACACCTTCGCTCAGCAGGTGAACCGGATCGGCCAGGGCCAACCGCCCCTGGCCCGCCATGATCAGCGCCCACGCGCTCCACCCAGCCGCGAGGAGCGAAGTGCTGAACAGCGAGACGCGCATCGCGCACCACAAGAGCGCCGGCATCGGAAGCAGCAATGCGAGGGCTCCCTGCACTTCGAGGGCCAGCGGGAGGCAGGCGAGGAGGGCTGCCAGCGGCAGAAGGATCTGGGCGACTCGTCGAAGTCGCAGATTCTGCCGCACGGACGGCCCGAACGTACGACGGACGTGGTCGAGCGGAGGTGCGGAAAGAAGGATCGGCAGCACGATCAGATAGGTGCACAGGTCGGCGAAGAACCAACCCACCAATTCCGTTCCCGCACCGCTTCCTTCGTGGAGTTGAGTGCGCAGTGCGCTGGCGGACCCAGCCGTGAACGACGCCAGAACCGAGACGACGAAGATTCTGGTCGTGTACTTGGTCTCGGAGATCCGCCGCGGAAAACAGCCGAGCAAGTTCGCGGCGATCAATCCTGTCGTGACGCCGACCAGATTGATCGCATTCAGTTCGAAGGCCCTCTGCACGGGGCTTCCGGTCGCAAGATCCGCCGTCAGCAGCGCGGCGCCGCCGACAGCGAGTCCGATCGGCGCAAACGAGCGTGGGTTACGAAGGAGAATGCCCAGAAGGATCGCGTTGGCGGGCCAGAAGGTCGACAGAAACCCGGGCGGACGGGCGGCGATGCCGGCGAGTGCGACAACGAGTATGGCGACGAAGATCAGCGACGAGCGCACCCGGGTTGTCGAACGATCCATGGCCAGCCTGTCGTAGAAAGCAGAAGCTGTCCGAGCCTAGCAATGATCCGGCTACTGTCCGAGTTGTACGTTGAAGTGTCATTCCCGAAGGTTCGGCTGCGTGAGGCGCCGAATCAAGTTCGCCAACTCCTCGGGCTGATCGATCATCGCGTGGTGATGCGCCGGGCGCAGGACGTGAAAACTCCCGCCGAGGTAGGTGGCGAGTTTCTGCTGCTTTGCCATCCAGGCGATGGACCAGGGAGTGGTGTGGCCAGTGTGTGCAGCGACGACGCTGAGGTCGATGTCGGGCAGTGGATGCTTGCTCGAGCGTCGTAAAGCGGTGAGCTCCAGCGCCATATCGGTGTACGCGACGTATTCGATCATCGCCGCCTCGAGATAATGAGGTTCGCGGTAGATCTTCCTGACCCATTCGAGGGTGGCTTCGGACGACCCGCTCGGCGGCACGGACTGGTTGAGGATCTTGCGCGTCGTGGTGCCGAGGAGTCGTTGGAGCCCGGTGGTGCTGAACGAGGCTGCGGCGGCCCGGGAGGCGATCAGCAGCAGGTCACGGGGGAAAAGACGTTTCGGTTCTTTCTCGGCACTGGAATCGAGGAGCAGCATCCCCGCCGCCCGATCGGGGAACAGTCGCGCGAAGCCTTCGGCGTAGAAGCCGGCGATGGAGTGGCCGACGACGACGGCCGGCCGTGCCAATCCCAGAGTGTCGAGCACGTCGCGGATCCGCTGAGCTTCGCCGCGGACGGTCGGCACTTCGGAAGACGGCTCGCTGAGTCCGAAGCCCGGGCGATCGAAGCGGACGACGGTGTGGTCCGACTGGAGATGACGCGCGCAGTCATCCCAGTCGAACCAGTTGCCCGCCAGTCCGCCGCACAGGACGACGACGGGGCCGTCGCCCTCGGCAAGAACATGCAGTCGGCTCTCGCCGACCTGCAAGATCTCGCCCGGTGGTTTCACGTGGAACAATTCCGGCACGTGAGAATCCGGACTACTGACGCGGTTTCGCGAGGGGGAAGGCCAGCGTCTCGCGGATGCTGCCGCCCGTGATCAGCATGACGATTCGGTCGACGCCCATCCCGAGACCACCCGTCGGCGGCATCGCGTGTTCGAGGGCCTGAAGGAAGTCCTCGTCCAATTCCATCGCTTCTGGATCACCGCCGGCCGCGAGCATCGACTGCTCGGTGAGCCGGTTGCGCTGATCCACGGGGTCGGTCAACTCGCTGTACGCGGTTCCCAGTTCGACACCCCATGCGACGAGGTCCCACTTCTCGGCAACGCCGGGGATGCTGCGATGCGGCCGGGTGAGCGGAGACATCGAGGTGGGGAAGTTGGTGTAGAACGTCGGGAACTCCGTGTAGTCCTCGACCAGGTGCTCGTACATCTCCTGCGCGATGGCGCCGGTATCCCAGCTGGACTGGTACGGGATCTCGTTGGCGTCGCACAGCTTCTGCAGGTCTTCGAGACTCGTCTCGGGGGAGACGTCGACACCAAGCTTTTCGGCGACGGCGCCGTGCATCGTCTTCACCGGCCACTCGCCGGAGATGTCGACCTCGACCAATTCGCCGTCCGGGCCGGGTCGCATGATGATTTCGCGCCCGAACGCTGCGACGGCCGCGGCTTGGATGAGCTCGCGGCACATCCGCATCATGCCCTCGTAGTCGCTGTGCGCCTCGTAGGCCTCGAGGATCGTGAATTCGGGATTGTGTTTGAAGTCGACGCCCTCGTTGCGGAACACGCGGCCGATCTCGAACACCTTCTCCATACCCGCGACGCACAAACGCTTCAGGTACAGCTCGGGTGCGATGCGGAGATAGAGGTCGAGGTTGTACGCGTTGATGTGTGTCAGGAACGGAGCGGCGTTCGCGCCGCCGTGCACCTGCTGCAGGATCGGGGTCTCGACTTCGAGGTATCCGCGACCACCGAGTGAATCGCGCAGCGACTTCACGACGGCGCTTCGGGCCTCGAGCAGTTCGCGGGCCTTCGGGTTGAGGGCGATGTCGAGGTACCGCTGGCGGACTCGGGTCTCGGGATCCGAGAGGCCCTTCCACTTGTCCGGCAGCGGGTGCAGGCACTTGCCGTTCATGCGCCACTCGACGGCGATGAGCGACAGCTCGCCCTTGCGGCTGCGCCCGATGGTTCCGCTCACTTCGATCAGGTCACCGAGATCGAACTCGGCAGCGAACTCCGCCAGCTTCTCCCGGCCGACGTTGTCCTGGTCGACCAGAACCTGGATGTCGCCGGACCAGTCGCGCACGTCCGTGAACACGACTCCGCCGTAGTCGCGAACCCTCAGCAGGCGTCCCGCGATGCGTACGCGGGTGCCCTCCGGCGACTTCGCTGCGGCGGCAATCGTGTGGGTCGGCGGATAGGCGACGGGGTAGGCGGCGATCCCTTCGTCGGCGAGTTGCGCGAGCTTGTTCATGCGCACCCGAACCTGCTCGGGTCGACGCGGACCGTTGGTCGTGAACGACGGCGCCGAGTCCGGCGGGCTGCCGTCGGCGTGCAGTCCTTCGGAAGTCACCAGAGCTGCCGGCACCGCCGCATGTGTTCCGGTGTGCTTGACGACCTGGCTCGACTTGCGTCCGAAACTGGGCAGAACCACAAAGCCTTCGGCGATGGCCGACGCGAATCCGACGCGTGGAAGCTCACGGTTGTCCTCGAAGCAGAGAAAACGCGGCTCCCAATCCGGCTGGTACTTCACGTTCGAGCGGTACAGCGCTTCGAGCTGCCACCAGCGGGAGAAGAAGACGAGCACCGAGCGCCAGATACGGAGGATCGGGCCGGCGCCGATGCGCGAACCTTCCTCGAACACCGAGCGGAAGACGGCGAAGTTGAGCGAGACCCGCACGACGCCGATCTCGTCGGAACGTGTGGCCAACTCCGAGACCATCAATTCGACGACTCCGTTGGGCGCCGTCGGCTTGCGACGCATCAGGTCGAGCGAAACGCCGTTCGGTCCCCACGGCACGAGCGAAAGCATGCCGACGACGCTTTCGTCCTCCGTGCCTTCGCCCATGACGGCTTCGACGAGGAGGCAGTCGCCGTCGAGGTGATCGCCCAGTCGGCCGAGCGCCATGGAGAAGCCGCGCTCGGTGTCGGTGTCACGCCAGTCGTCCGCGCGGATGATGACGGCCGCCATGTCCTCGGGCGGGATGTCGCGATGGCGTCGCATCCGCACGGTGACGCCGTGGCGCCTGACGCGGGTGACGGCCTGGCGCACCGGGCGCATGTCGCGTCCGTTGAGGTTGAACTCGCGGGTGCGCAGGATCGCTTCGTCGCCGAGTTGCAGGACGCTCAAGCCTGCCTTCTTGTACGCCGTCGCCCCGGTTTCGCTGGCGCCCATGACGGCCGTCGCCCAGCCGTACTGCGAGGCCAGGTCCTGCCACGCTTCGATGGCGTGCGGCCACGCCTCGGGATCGCCGATGGGATCACCACTGGCGAGGCAGACGCCGATCTCGACGCGGTACGTGATCGCGGCCTTGCCGCTCGGCGCGAAGATGACGGCCTTGTCGCGGCGGGTGGCGAAGTAGGCGAGGGAGTCGTCGGCGCCGAAGTTCTGGATCAACCCGCGGATCGCGGACTCGTCGTTTCCGGTGAGCGCGTTGTTGGAGCGTTGCGCGCGGAAGAGCGTCATAACGGCGGCGAGTAGTGCGATGGCGCCGAGGAGACCGAGGACCGTGTTGACGAAGACGCGTGGATGGCCGTCGAACACCTCGTTGTCGACCGAAGCCGCCGCGGTGACGCGGTTCAGGGCCCAGAGGAATCGTTGGTTCTGCGGCAGGTCGCCCGGGAAGAGTTCGACAAGGCCCCAACCGATCACGGTCGCGACAGCCATGCCGCCGATCAGTACGCCGAGCGCTTTCCAACCGGCGCCGCGTCGTACGCGTGTGTAGAACTCGGGCCTCGCGGCGATGAGGATTCCGATCACGACAAGCAAAACGACAGCGGCGACGGCGTTGTTCGGGTTCTTGTCGACGATTGTGGAGGCGATGTTGGTGAGGGTGATCAGCGCGAGGTAGATCGTCAGCAGCCACCAGGCGATGCGCTTGCGACTCGCGAGGGCCGCGGCGAGCAGGGCGACGACGAGCGCCCACGACAGGCTCGTATCCGGTGCGTCGAAGTAGTAGCTGTCGATGTATTCGCGTGGGACGCGGAGGATGTGCCGCAGAACCGGCGAGATGCTCCACAGGAACACCAGTACGGAGAAAACTCCGAGGATCAATCCCGAGATATGGGGAACCTGGCTGAACCGCCCTTTGCGGAATCGCCGCGCCTGGCGCGGATTTTCGGGTGGCGATTCCACCAGCTCTGCAGTGGTGTCCGATACCTCGGTCAATGGTGCCATCGAGCTTCCTCTCCTACCGGTCGATCAGATCCTCACGCTAAGTGTGGTCTGTCGTGTCCAGTTTTGTGGGAGGAGGAAGATGATTGACATGACCGACAACATTCCAGCAGTACCCATCCGCGACGAAATGATTCGGCTCGGTCAGTTTCTCAAGCTCGCGAACCTCATCGAATCGGGCGCGGAGGCCAAGGAAGTGATCGCCGACGGCATGGTTTCGGTCAACGGTGAGGTCGAAGATCGTCGGGGCCGCCAGCTTCGTGACGGCGATGTCGTCGAGATCGGCGGGATGGCCGCCAAAGTGGAAGCCCCCGCCTGATCCCGCGACTTCTGACTAGCTTTCGCGAACGACGACGCCGTCCTGGTCGCTGTAGACGATCTCACCGGGGTTGAAGGTGACTCCGCCGATTTCGATCGGCACGTTCTTCTCGCCCGAACCAGTCTGAGTGCTCTTGCGCGGGTTGGTGCCCAGCGCCTTGACGCCGATGTCGAGGGTGCGCAGGATCGCCGAGTCGCGGACAGCTCCGTTGACGATGACGCCGGCCCAGCCGTTGTCGACGCCGCGGCCGGCGATGATGTCGCCGACCAGGGCGGTGTGGATGCTCGCGTCACCGTCGACGACGAGGACTCCACCGTTGCCCGGTTCGCTGAGGGTCTGCTTCACGAGCAGGTTGTCCTGGAAGCACTTGATGGTCGTGATGGGGCCGGCAAACACTTCACGTCCACCGAACTGGGTGAACTGCGTGTCGCAGCTACGGATGTCGGGTCCGATCTCGTCGGCAAGGTCAGCGGTCGCTACAGGCTCGGTCATGCCCCACAGGATAGTCGGCAGAGAGTTGACCACGGGTTCCCAGACCTATGCCGCATCCGGTAGACATCGACGGTGGACACATCGCGCTGGTACCGATCGTTCGCGGAAGTGGAAGCCCGAGGGAACTCCGAGGTCTACGAGGAATGGGGCAACGGCGTATCGGAGGATCCAGCAGTCCTCGCTCTGATCGATCGACTTCCAGAACCCCGCAGGCAACCCAACCTGATATTCGGGGCGAGCCGTCACCTCGGTGCACCGGTCGCGCCGTATGCGTCGTTTCGCCGGTGGCTGAGGGAGAACTGGTCTGCGGTTGAACAACTTGCGCGGATCCGGACTACCCAGACCAATGAAGCAGGCCGCGCTGCTGTGTTGCTTCCCGTTCTCGGGTTGTTGAAGGGCCCGCTCTCCCTCATCGAAGTCGGTGCTTCGGCGGGCCTGTGCCTTTATCCGGACCGCTACAGCTATCTCTACGACGGCGAAAAGTATCTGCATCCAGTCGATGGTCCGTCCACCGTTCTGCTGGAGTGCGCGACGACTGGCAGTCCGCCGATTCCGGAGAGCGTCCCAGACGTGGTGTACCGGGCGGGCATAGATCTGAATCCACTCGATGTACGCGACACCGACGACATGAGATGGTTGGAGAGTCTTGTGTGGCCGGAGCAGGACCATCGCCGTCAGCGATTACGCGACGCTGCTGCACTCGCTCGTGTGGATCCACCGCATCTGGTTCGCGGAGATCTCACGGCGGCTGTTGCCGATCTGGTCCGGCGTGCGCCACAGAACACAACGGTCGTGGTCTATCACAGTGCAGTCCTCAACTATCTGACCCTCACTGCCAGAGAGGAATTCGCAGAAACTGTTCGTGCTTTGCCATGCCACTGGATAGCCAACGAAGGTCTTGGGGTTCTGCCCGAAGTCGATGCCAAGTTGACGGCATCACCAGAGGCGCGCCGTGGCAAATTTGTTGTCTCTCTTGACGGCACACCCCGCGGGCTAGCTGGTGGCCATGGGCAGTCCCTCGACTGGTTAGACCAAACCCGCACGGCGCCAGCAGGTTAGGTGCTGGGAAGTATGCCGTTCAGCACTATGTCGGCGAGAGAATCGGCAAACGGTCCCGGGTCCGAGACGTCACGAACCGACAGTGCGAAGATGGCCGCGCCAGCCATGATGTCGAGAAGAGCGTCGGCGTCGACGCCACTTCGGATGTCGCCGCGCTCCCTCGCCGCTTCCAGTCGACGGTTCAGCTCGACGCGGACTCCGGCCAGTTGCCGCACCACGAGAACGTCGCGTAATTCCGCGTTTGTGCGCACTTCGCTCATCAGTCCGGGCGCCGCGGCCCGGGTGGCGGGAGCGGCAAACAGTGCCACCGCGCCCTGCACAAGCGCGCGAATCTGATCCGCGATCGTGCCCTCGGCGCCGAGTTCGGTGTCGATGTCCGCGCCCTGTTCGACGTCGAGTACCGGATAGATCGCGTCGTTGACGATGTGTGCCTTCGACGGCCACCGACGGTAGATGGCTGGACGCCCGACTCCCGCGCGCGTCGCGATGGCGTCGATGGATGTGCCGGCGTACCCCTTTTCCTCCAACAGTTGCCTGGTCGCATCCAGTACTGCGTCGTCGATTGCAGGGTTTCGCTGCGGGCCCAGGCGGTGCTGAGTTTCGGAATCTTTGGACATTTTGGGCAAATCCCTTGCGGTATCGCTGTGATGGCCGTTACATTCTGTCACGGCTTTAGTCGATACATATTGTATCGACTATCGGCACGTGCGCATCGGCGCCACCGAACCACGAGGAGTGGTGATGAACCTTCGAACCGAAACAGAAACCTCAGGCGAAGATCCCGACTACGCCGAATTCGCCAGGCCCGGCGAATCCCGCAACGACCCGGCAGAGATGCGGCGCAGCCTCGAAGGCTGGCTCACGACCGTGCTGTGGCGAGGCTCGAAACCTTCCGTGACCTCGGTCGAGGTGCCGGCCGCGAACGGCATGTCCAACGAGACCGTGCTGTTCGATGCGACGTGGATCGAGGACGGGATTCGAGCCGAGCATCGCCTGGTCGCCCGCATCGCTCCACGAGACAGTGCGGTGCCGATCTTCCCGTCGTACAACCTGGACCAGCAGTTTCGGGTCATGAGCGCCGTCGCAGCTCATACGTCGGTGCCGATCCCACGCGTGTACTGGTCCGAGAGCAACCCGGACGCGCTCGGTGGCGAGTTCTTCGTGATGGAACGGCGCGACGGCGAAATCCCGCCAGACGTCATGCCGTACACGTTCGGATCCTGGCTCTCGGAGGCTTCAGCGGACGACTGTTCTCGACTCCAGCAGTCATCGGTCCAGGTGCTGGCGGAGTTGCACACTATGGCCGATCCACACCTGGCTCTCCCCGAGTTGTGCCGCGATGGTACCGAACCGACTGGGGCAGAAGCACTTCGCGCGCACCTCGAGGACCAGCGACGCTATTACGAGTGGGCAACAGTCGACGGACCAGGATCTCCGTTGATCGAGCGCGGCTTCGACTGGATCGAAGCGAACTTTCCCGTCGATGCCGGTTCCGCGGTGCTCTGCTGGGGTGACTCGCGGATCGGAAATGTCATCTACCGCGACTTCGAACCAGCGGCGGTCCTCGACTGGGAGATGGCCACACTGGGGCCGCGTGAGCTGGACCTCGGCTGGATGATCTTCCAGCACAGGTTCTTCGAGGATCTCGCTGCCATGGCCGGACTCCCCGGAATGCCGGATTTCCTTCGTCGTGAGGACGTGGCAGAGGCCTACCGCTCGCTTTCGGGCCACGAGGTTGCGGATCTAGATTTCTACATCGTGTACGCCGCGCTGCGGCATGCGGTGATCATGTTCCGAGTCCAAAGTCGCGCAGTGGCTTTCGGTCAGGCCGAACTCCCCGACAACCCGGACGAGATGATCCTGCACCACAAGACACTCGAAGCCATGCTCGACGGCACCTATTGGGAATCGCTCGCTACAGCCACGCTCACAACAGCGTCGGTCGCAACAGGAGATGCACGATGACACTGTCCCCGCTCGACGACTACCCGGTACATCAGATCGCCGAGACCATCCGCCACGTGGGCACCTCGGATCGAAACTTCTACGACCGCTACTACTTCAACTGCCATGCAGGCGTCGACGGCGATACCGAGCCGCTGTTTCTCATCATCGGTCTCGGTCAGTACCCCAATCTCGGTGTGTGCGACGGCTTTGCGGTTCTTCGGCGCGGCGACGACCATATCGTCTTCCGGGCATCCCGCGCCTTGGGTGACGATCGTATGGACCTGTCAGTAGGCCCGTTGAGGATCGAGATCATCGAGGGTCTGCACCGTCTGCGGGTGGTGTTGGACCCGAGTCCCGAAGCGCCGGACCTGAGCTTCGACCTCACCTTCGAGTCCGACGGCCCCGCCAATCTCGAGGCCAGGCATTTCCATCGCCAACTGGAACGAGTCACCTTCGACACGCAACGATTCGTGCAGACCGGAACATGGTCCGGATCCCTGACCGTCGACGGCGACGTCATCCCGGTCACCCCGGAGACGTGGCGGGGTAATCGCGATCGATCCTGGGGTGTTCGACCGGTCGGCGAGGCGGAACCTCCTGGACGCAAGGCGGATCCGTCGATCGCCGGCAGTCAGAACTTCTTCTGGATCTACTCGATCATGCAATTCGGGGACTTCACCGTCGTCACGGTCGTTCAAGAGGATCAGCAGGGACGCCGAATTCTGGAGGATGCGACACGCGTCTGGGCGGATCGTTCGCGCGAGCCGGAGTGGTTGGGTCGACCGGACCACCAGCTCACCTTCATTTCCGGTACCCGCGAGGTGAAGAGCGGAACTCTGTACTTCCGGCGTCCCGGTGCACCAGGCGAATCCGACCCCATCCTGGAGATAACCTGCGAACCGATTCTGCCCAACTACATCGGTGTCGGTACGGGCTACGGACTCGAGCAGGATTGGCGCCACGGGATGTGGCAGGGAGAACTGGTGGTTCAGGGCCTGCGAGAGAAGGTTTCGGACATCGAACCGTGGAAGAAGATGCTGTGCCCGGTCGACAATTTGGCCCGGTTCACCCTTGTAGAAGACGGCGTAACCCGCACCGGGACAGGACTGTTCGAGGTAGCAGTCATTGGACCCCACCAGCGATACGGGTTCACCGGAATCGGTGACGTCGCACCGTAACTCCAGCTCGCCAAACCGCAAATCCCAAACCACAGAGAGAGACACTGCCACATGTCCACACGCTCACGAATGTTGTTCGCTCGCACTGCGAAGACCGCCGCACTTGTTGTCACCGGAGGCCTGTTGTTTGCCGCTCCCGCCACGGCCATCCCGCTCGACTTGGGCTCTCTCAACACGGGATCGGTCGATCTCGGCTCGCTCGATCCTGTGCTCGCGCCGACACCGAACTTGGCCTCCGTGGCCAACTTTCGCGACGTCGCCGGCAATGACGGTAGGGGATACGCCACCGTCGACGGCTCGCACCTCAAGCGCGGCGTCATCTACCGGTCCAATGCGCTGACCGCGACCAGCGACGCAGACAAGGCGACGCTCACCGGCCTCGGACTTGCCGACGCCTATGACCTCCGCGGTTCAACCGAGATCTCCAACCCGTTCATCGGTGGCGCGGACAAGCTCCCGGACGGTGTGACGTACACGAACATCCCCATCGAGTTCAAGGATCTCACTCAGCTGGCCACAACGATCAAGTCGCCGGAAGAGGCCAAGCAGTTCTTGGTCGACACCAACCGCAGTTTTGTCACCGATCCCGTGCGCCGCGCCGGCTTCAAGCAGGTTCTCTCGGACATCGCTGCTGGTGACGGGGTGCAGTTGTTCCATTGCACTTCAGGCAAGGACCGCACGGGTTGGACCGCGATGTTGCTGCAGACCATCGCTGGTGTCCCCGCCCAGACGATCATGGACGACTATCTGTTGAGCAACACCTACCTTCAGGCGACCAACGAGAAGATCCTTGCGCAGATCTCTCAGGCTTTGAGCCCGCAGGTAGCGACCAATCTCGAGCCAGCCCTCGGTGTCGATGCGTCGTACCTGGAAGCTGGACTCGCGCAGATAGCCAGCGATTACGGAACCGTCGACGGTTATCTCACCGAAGGTCTCGGACTCACTGCGGACACGATCGCGCTTCTGAAGGCCAAGCTGGTCGGCTAGTTTCACGCTGTTAGAACCGTTGAACGAACGAGTACCAGTCGCCGTCGAACTCCTGGTAACCGATCTCGCCGTCGCGGCGGGGCTTGCCGAGATATGGTGCGCCGTCGGGTAAGTACGCCAATCCGATCGAATCGATCAGACCGCCCTCGATGTGGAAGCGGCACCCGTTGCCGACGGGCCAGACCTGCAGGACCCGGTAGACGCCAATTGTTCGGTTGTCCAACGACTTCTGGCAATCCGCGGCCACTGCTTCGAGCGAATCTTTCGACAATGCAAACGCAACACGCGAGGGGACGGACAAGGTCACGAGCGCGCCGGTGACGAGGACTATCACCGGCGCGATCGTGCTCAAACGCAGGGTTTTGTACTTCATCCAGCCAATCAGGCTGAGTATCAACCACACTCCACCCAAACCGAGTAACACTGAGGCGGCGAGCGCAAAGAATGGAAAGTACACAACCGGCGGCATAAAGGACCACACGATGACGCCGCATGTGAGAGCGACAAGCACTGCGATGACAACTGCCATCACCTTCCACCAGGATGCCGGACCTCCGCGCGCAGTTGTCGGATCACCGTCAGTCATCGGACAACCCTTGCACAAGGCAGTAATTGTGGGGTGGCAACGAATGGAATTGTTGCCACTGGTTTACGTCGAGGCCGTCGTGCGTTGATCCGAGAATTGGTCACTTTCAGCGCCGGCTATCTCTCTGATGCCGGAGGGTATGGTCGGATTGTGAACCAGGATCTGATCATTCGCCGCTACCTACCCTCGGATGAGGATGTGGTCGTCGACCTGTGGTCGCGCGCTGCCCGTGAAGCCCATCCATTCCTTGCAGGCGAGGGGACCGGTGAGCGGGAGCAGAAGATGCGAGAGGTCTATCTGATTCAGGCCGACAATTGGGTGGCTGAGCACAACTCCGAAGTTGTTGGCCTGTTGGGAATGATCGGCTCCGAAATCGGGGGACTGTTCGTCGCGCCGGCATCACAGGGGTTGGGAGTCGGGAGGGCGTTGGTCGAACACGCCACCACCATGCACGACGAGGTGACACTCGAGGTTTACACCCTCAACGATCGCGCCCGCAGGTTCTATGCGCTGATGGAGTTCGAAGAAGAGGGGCGCCGACACGACGCCGAGACGAACCACGAATTGATCACTCTGCGTCGTACTGGTCGCGACTCCTCCCTCATTCAGGCCTGAGAAAGGCGATTCAGCCCAGCGCAGGGTGCCAGGAGTTCCACCACTCCACGATGGGAACCAGCCAGGGAGTCCAGATCTTCCAACTGTCACCGAGTCCGTACGGCGGTATCGGAATCATGACCATCGCCTCCTGAACGTCCCGCAGACAAACTCGTCCGTGAATCTGATGTATCCCAACGCACCTACGCTTGGGCCTGCTGGTCTGCCTGCAGGTGCTTGACCGGGCATCCCGTGGGGAAGGTGCCGAGGTCTTCGACCTTGTAACCGTTCGGGTAGCTGCGGATGTTGGGCAGCTCGCGGGCGAATTTCCGCTTCGTACGCACCGGGAAGAAGCGCAGCAGACGCGCACGGACCTTCAGCGCACCGCGCGAGACGACGCGCATCGCGGTGCTCGGGTGCTTGTAGTGGAAGGCGTCGAGTAGGTGATCGTCCATGAGGGCGAACGCGAATCCCTTGACCAGAGCCTTCGGCGCCAGGTTGTTGGGCGGGAAGGTGCACATCAGGTCGAGGGTGGAATCGGCAACGGCCCGCGCTCCGGAGTCAAATGAAAAGTGTTCGCGCTCATAGTCGTCGAGAAGTTTGACGAACCCCTCGTAGGTGTCAGGCGTGTCCTTGATGTTCATGTACCGACCCAGGTGGCGGTAATAATTCGTCGACCCGACGATCTCGTTGTCGGTCATCTTCCGCCAGCCGTACTCGTCGAGCCATCTGACCGGCGTGACGACAAAGGTGGCCAGAACGTAGAGCATGTCGTCGTTGGAGATGTCGTAAGAACCGTGCATCTGATTCATTCGACGGACGCTCTTGCGGCCTTCGGTGCTGCTGAGGCCGTGCTCGAGGATGGCGTCGAGGATCAGGCTGGTGTCGTCGTAGCGCTTTTGAACCTTGTCGGTGAACTCGCCCGTCGAGAAGAGGAGCTTGCCGATGGAAGGGACCGCGTACGTGCGAAAAAGGGCGAAGCTGAGCGCCTGATTGATGTCCCAGGGAAACTCTTGCGCCGCGAGAATGCGCGACATCTCTTCGTAATCGGTTTCGGGATCGAGTCGATCCGTGCGACTGCGGAGGTCGTAGCGCTTCATCTGAACACTCCCTGGGACTGGTCTGCGCGCTGCAGAGGTAGGTGTGAGCTGCACCACCGACTGTAGTTCTGACAACACGCGTTGTCTAGGGGTGTGAATAGTCGACTTTCCATCGTTTCGGGCGTTGTACCAGGGGTATCCGGAAAGTGTTGTCGACCCGAGGAGCAGCTATGAGCGTCACACGCACGGCCGGGGTTTTTGCGGCCATCGGATTACCGATTGCCGCGAGCGTCATGTTCGCCGGAGTCGCCTCGGCTGATCCGCCCCACCCTTTCGGCGGCGCCGCCGTCACCATCGGGTGCCCGAATCAGGGGTCACTGGCCTCGTTGACCGGGCTCACCGGCCAGTCCGGACCAGAGTCCAATCCGCCCATCGCCAAGGGTGATATTCGCTTCGATTCGTTCCCGGCAGCCGCGCCCATTCCGGCGGCGGGTCAGGTGACCGTTGCGTGGGTCAACACCGACACGGGTAAGTCCGGAATCGTCGACCTGGTAGGGGCGTACCCGTATCTCTCTGCCACGGTGAACACCGGCGTCGGCAATGTCGTTGCGACGGCGTTCGGTTCGATCAATTGGGGCAGTAGTCCCATCTGCCAGTCGAATCCGACGATCGGCAGGTTCATAGCCTGATCTTCGGCCTCTGATCGTCACAGCCTGAACGGGCATAGGGTTGGCGGTATCGCGTGATTATCTGTCATCTCGGAGATACCGCCGTGTCCGTCCCATCCCATATTCTGAAACGTGTTAGTTGAAAGCGTATTTCAGGGATGGAAAAGGTGGCGACGTGAACGGGTCGAGCGCGCGTCAGTTGATGAGCCAGATGCTCGTCGAGAAACGAAACAGTCTTGCGCCCGAACAGGTCGGCATGCGCTGCGAGGGTGCTCGCCGCATGCACGGCCTCAGTCGGCGTGATGTCGCGCAGATTGCCGACATCAGTTTCAATCACTATCAGCGGCTGGAACAGGGTACGTCCGTTGGTGTTTCGGCTCCGGTCATCGTACGTATCTGCGACGCCTTGTTGATGGAAGACGACGAGAAGGCGCGCATGCTGGCGTTGCACCAGGCATGGGCGCGCCCTCGTCGACCGCTGGCTGGATCCCGAGTTGCCGGACCTCAGGCCGCCGGTGAAATCTCCGGTAGGCAGCGGGCCAGTTCGTCCGGCGTGTAGAAGAAACTCCCGGCGCTCACCGGAGCGCACGGGGCAGCAAATGCTGTCTCGCGCTCGTTGTAGAGCATTCGGACCAGCCGCTCACCGTCCGGTCCGGCGTAGACGTCCCACTGCACGTTGGCGGCCATCGGGCTGACATTCGCTCCGCGCCAGGGGTTGTTCGCGTAGGTGTAGAGATCGCCCTCGGCCTGCGAGGCGGTGCTTCCCGGCAGTTTCAGGAGCGCAGCGAAGGGGATGATCGTTTCTGCGTGTGCAAATCGGAAGTCCGCTCCCGGCACGGCGGCGTCGCCGGTGTGTTCCTGCAACCCGCGCAGGAACTCGTCGCGCAGGACGGTTGCCATCCGGTAGGTGACGTCTTCACCGGTGAAGCCAGGGCCCTTGGCGTAGAAGTCCTCGGCGTCGTTCGTGTACGCGAGCCACTGAGCGTCGTCGGAGTCGATGAACCGCTCGAAATTCCACGTGCCTTCTTCGGCCATGCCCGGAGTGATGATGTACGTGTTGTACAGCATGTACGCGGCGTCGACCTCGTTGTCGATCGTGCTGGAGCCCTTGCCACGGTCGACGAGTGAGAACTCGCCCGCACTCAGCCGGTTCACGAAGTCCTCCGAGTAGAGCCTGAGCATCATGTGCCGCGAGACCTCGCGGGTGCGGGGAAGATCGGCGATCTGGTCGTCGACGGCTTTCAGTCGAGGATCGGACTCTTCGTAGTCCTTGTAGTCGGCGTTTGCATCCGAGTCGTGGAAGTAGAGAAGGTCGGCATCCGTGGTCACCGGCGCAACATCGCCGGCGACGGCCGGAAACGCACCGGTCAGGCCCTGAGCGAAGTTCTCGGCGCTGTCCACGGCACGGTCGACGCCCGACGAAGTCAAAGTGATGGTGCCCTGTTGCGCTGCGATGGCGTCGAACAATTGCGGGAGGCGCTCGGTGACGCGCGCTCCGAGCTGCCGATGTTCGGTGACCCCGAGTCCGCTGAGGTTGCCGTACCCGAGCTTCTTGTTGGCGGCCATGAGATCACGAAGCGCCGGGCCGAATTCCTTGCCGACGGGTGTCAATGCGTTCTCGGCTTCGGCGATTTCCCACAGCTGCAGGCTCAGGTCGTCGTACTTCAGACTCGACAGTGCTCTGGAACCATGGCGCGCAACACTTTCCGTGTACACCGGGATGTATCCGGTCGGCGGCGCCTGATAGTCGGCGATGCGCTGACCGGGAGTGTAGGGCGTCTTGGAGGTGAAACCGCCGTTGCTGACGGTCGGTGTCTCTGTCGAACCGGAACTCGAACCGGCGTCGAGCGAACCGAACGGTGACGCCGTGGCGATGGACTGGACGCTGCTGGTGACAAGCACGAGTCCGACAGCGCCGGCAGCGGCCAGCACGCCGAAGCGTGAGCTTCGCATGGTGAGTTGATCCTCTCCGTCGGTGCCGAGGTGACACGACGGAAGGAAAGTTAGAACAGCTAAGCGTCCGAATTGCACCTATTTGCCCATGTGCAGATGGACGCGGGGTTACAAGTTTCGGATCCGCCGAGCTCAGGAGGGTTTGGCGGCAATCCCGATCGACACGGAGAGCGACAACGCGATGAGGGTCATGGCCAGCCACTGGTAGCTCTTGGGCGTGGGCTGCTTCTTACGTCCGAACTTGCTCACTGATGTCTCCCGTTTGTCCGTGGGTACTCAGCACATATTACTGTTCCATTACCCCGATTGCGTGGTCGACCTAAAACTGTGCGCGATCAGACAGCAGGCGGACCGTGAAGTCCGCCCGCTGCCCTGTGATCAGGAGGTCGTGCGCAGCTCCCGTCGCAAGATCTTGCCCGTGACGGTCTTGGGCAGTTCCTCCACCAGCACCACGGAGCGTGGGTACTTGTACGCCGCCATCCGCTGCTTGCAGTGATCGATCAGATCTTCCGGGGTGACGGACGCCCCCGCGACGAGGCTGACAAACGCCTTCACCGTCTCACCGCGGTATTTGTCGGCGATCCCGACGACTGCTGCCTCACGGACTGCGGGGTGCTCGGCAAGAACGTCCTCGACCTCGCGTGGCCACACCTTGTAGCCGGACGCGATGATCATGTCCTTCTTACGGTCTACGACGTAGAACCAGCCGGCTTCGTCCATGAAACCGACGTCGCCGGTGTGGAACCACCCGTCGCGAATGGCCGACGCACTCTCCTCCGGCTTGTTCCAGTAACCGCGCACCACCTGTGGACCACGGACGACCAATTCGCCGATCTCTCCGATCGGCAGGACCGCACCGCCCTCGTCTTCGATGCGGACCACGGTGTTGGGTACTGGAACGCCGACGGACAGTGCCCCGGACGTGGGGTCGACGGGGGTATCTGCCCCGACGGGAACGGCGTGAGTGGGCGACGTGGTCTCGGTCAGCCCGTAGATGTTGTGCAGCGCAGCACCGGTCATGGCGCGGACTGCCTCGGCGGCTGTCGGCGAGATGGGTGCGCCGCCGGAATACAGCAACCGCATGGAGGTGAAGTCTTCGGGCGCGCAACCCGGAGTGTTGAGCAGTGCGGTGAACGCAGTGATGGCGCCGACTGTGAATGTCGGGCGGTGCTCACGAATCGCGTCGAGCATCACCTCGGGCTGGAAGCGATAGGCAAGCACCAGCGGCATTCTCGCCAGGACGGACACCGCGATGTGACCGATCAACCCCGTGATGTGGAAGAGCGGCGCGACGCCGAGAACCGTGTCTTTCGGGGTGAGCCCCAGCCAGTCACGGTAGACCTGGGCGTTGAAGGTCATGTTCGCGTGAGAGGTCATCGCTCCCTTCGGCGGACCTGTGGTTCCCGACGTATAGGTCAGTACCGCAATGTCTTCCGGTGCAGCGTCGGTAGTGATCGGATCGCCGAGACGATGCTGGTCGATCAGCGTCGCGAGATCGTCGGTACCGAGGTCCTTCTTCACGATTCCGTCGAAAACCCTTGGATCGTTGCGGCTTTGGTACTCGAGTTCCGAGGTGGTGATTACTCGCCTGACCGGCGAGTCCGAGACGACGTTGCGGCCGACGGACTCGTAGAGCCCCTCGAGAGCGATCAGAACCGCTGCTCCGGAATCTTCGAGTTGGTATCCCAGTTCTCGTTCACGGCTCATGGGATTGATCGAGACTGCGACGCCGCCGGCTTTCCAGATTCCGGCGAGGGCGAGCACGAATTGCGGAACGTTCTGCAGGAGGAGTGCGACACGGTCTCCCTTCGCCAGACCACCTGCTCGTAGTGCGCGGGCCAGGGCGTCACTCTGCTGATCCAGTTCAGCGAAACTGAGTTGACCGTCGAAGTACTTCACAGCCGTGGCGTCCGGATCAGAGCGGACCGCCGCCGCCAACATTTCGAGCATTGTGGGCTGTTCGACGCCGATGTCGGGGGGAACGTCGTTGCGGTACAACGTCAACCAAGGGCGATCTTCGTATGTCATTTGATGGCAACCGGATTCACGGGAGAGCCGCTGGCCTTGGCAACCTTGAGCGGTGCGGCGACGTACAAGAACGTGTACTGGCCGTCGGACGCGCAGTCCGCGGCCAGCTTCTCCAGATCGCAGATCTCGGTGAACACCACGCCGAGGTTGCGCATCAGAGCGTTGTGAAGCACCAGTGCCACACCGTTTTCGGGATCGGTGGTGACCTCGTTGGCAATGGTGTCGGTGACGAGGTTCGGAATCTCCATGTCCTGGAACCACTGGACGAGTTCGGGGCTGTAGATCAAGCCGGGCTCGCAGAAGCCCTCGTAGAAGGCTTCGCCCTGGTCGAAGAACAGCTTGAGGAAGTTGGTACGGATGACGAGAATGTCACGCTTCTCGATGGTGACCCCCTGCGCTTCGGCACAGGCCAAAAGATCATGGTGCGTGAAGGTTTCGGCCTTGTCGAGGTTTTCCTTGCCGCGGAACTTCGCCATGTCGAGAAGTACTGCGCGTCCGACGACGCCGCGGTCGGCAATCGGTTCGACGCTGGCCTTCTCCAGGCCGCCGACAGTGGTATCAGCCGAGTATCCGTTCCACAGGGCGCCGTCGTACCAGACGTGGCCGAGTGCGTCGTACTGCGTCGAGCCCTGCAGGAACGCGTCGATCTTGTCGTCCGCGTAATGCAGGCCGCCGGGGAAGTTGGGGGCGTCGTCGCCGTCCCAGCTGCTCTCGTCGAAGATCTGTGTGCGCTCGGCGGGGCTCCGGCCTGGCCAGACCGGATCACCCTTGGGATCGCCGATAAGACGTTGGAGTGTGAACACGGAACCCTGCTTGATGGTTCCGACGCCGCGAAGCACCTGTCCGGCGTCGAGGTAGTTCAGTGAACCGACCTCGTCGGACTCTCCCCACTTGCCCCAGTTGCTGGGTGCGTCGCGCAGGAGTTCTCCAAGATATGGCGCCTCGGTCATGGTGATTCGATCCTCTCGCTACCGACACCGAACGATCGCTCGGGCGGACCTGGGTCTTTGTGATCCACATCATGTTCAGGCCGATAACTAGTAGTCAACACGTTCATAGATTTCCGTGGTCATCGCATTGTTGGAAATCCTATGTTCGGCAATACTGAACACTGTGACCGAATTTGAGAATGCTGTCCTGATCGGGGCGTCGATCCGGCAAGCGCGGCGTCACAGCGGGCTCTCGCTGCGTGAATTGGCCAGGCGTCTCGATGTCAGCCCGGCGACGCTCAGCGCTGTCGAGACCGGAAAGACCAGAGTCAGCGTCGACAGGTTGGCGGCAATCGGCGGGATTCTCGGAGTGCGTTTCGACGCTCTGCTCCCGGCTGCGATAGTGCGTCCGCCGGAACAGCCGCGATGGGGAGGCGACGACGCCGACCCGGACGCACATTTTCGCCCGAACGAGTGGCGAAGGTTCGGTCCGAGTTCGTTCGATCCGGTGTTGGCTGCCGCGCTCGCGGAGATGGTGAAGACCGGATATCACGGCGCTGCGATGCGTGAGATCGCCAAACGTGCGCAGATGAGTGTTCCGGGTCTGTATCACCACTATTCCAGTAAGCAACAGATGTTGGCCGAAATTCTCGACCTCACCATGGCTGAACTCAACACGAGATCGTTGGCGGCTATCGAAGAGGGCGAAAGTCCCGACGAAAGATTGGCTTTCCTTGTCGAATGTGTGACCTTGTTCCATATCTATCGGCGTGATCAAGGATTTCTCGGCGCCAGTGAAATGCGCAGTCTCACAGCCGAGAACAGGTTGCGCATCACGGAATCACGCAACTACCAGCAATGGTTGATGACGAAGCAAGTGGACGACGGAATCGCCGCCGGTGTGTTCGAGACGGATCGGCCGCGACAGGCCGCGCGTGCGATTGTCGTGATGTGTGTCTCTGTCGCGCAATGGTATCGGCCGAGTGGGCCGCAAACGCCCGAGGAAATTGCACGTGACTACGTGCGTTTTGCGCTCGATCTGGTGCGCCTTCAGCGACCGTGACGGACGTCATCCGGTTCGGGTGATGCGCCTGCGGGCAAACGGGTCCATGCTTGGAAGGTATCCGTACCGCGACTCGAGTAAGGAACGAAACCCAATGTCTTCCAATCTGTCTCACAAGGCCTACATGATCGGTGCCGGCATCGGAAACCTCTCGGCTGCCGTCTATCTGATTCGAGACGGTGAGTGGAACGGTGAGGACATCACCATCATGGGCCTGGACATGCACGGAGCGAACGACGGCGAATCCGCCGCTACGTTTCAGCACCAGTACGGCCATCGCGAACTCGGTAACGACGCGGGTTTCATCAACCGCGGCGGCCGCATGCTCAACGAGGAAACCTACGAGAACCTCTGGGACATATTGAGTGCGGTTCCGTCGCTGGACAACCCGGGAAAGTCGGTGACGGATGACATTCTCGACTTCGACCACGCGCACCCCACGCATGACGTCGCACGGTTGATCGACCGAGACGGTATTCGCAACAAGGGCGAGAACGATTACAAGCACATGCAATTCGACAACAAGGACCGGTACTTGTTGACGAAGCTGATGACGATGCCGGAGTCGGACGAGGCAAAACTCGACGACATCAGCATCGAGCAGTGGTTCGAGGACACTCCGCACTTCTTCACCACCAACTTCTGGTACATGTGGGAGACCACTTTCGCTTTCAAGCGGGTGAGTTCGGCGATGGAGCTTCGCCGGTACATGAACCGAATGATTCTCGAGTTCAGCCGCATTCAGACGCTTGCGGGTGTCACCAGGTCCCCGTACAACCAGTACGAGAGCATCATCTTGCCGATGCGGACCTTCCTCGAAGGTAAGGGCGTGAAGTTCGTCAACGAACTGAAGATCACGGAGTTCGTGTTCAAGGACACCCCGCTTCGAGACGAGATCATCGTGACGGGACTCGATTACGAGAACGTCCGCACCGGCGAGAAGGGCCGAATCGACGTGGCGGAAGGCGATTTCGTCTTCGACACCAACGGCAGCATCACCGACAGTTCGTCGATCGGCGATCTCGACACCCCGATCGTCGAAGACATGAGATACGCACCGAGTGCGCTGCTGTGGAAGCAGGCCACCGAGCATTTCTACGATCTTGGGAATCCCGACAAGTTCTTCGGGGACCGGGCGCAGAGTGAGTGGACCAGCTTCACCGTCACCACTTCGTCACACGAGCTCATCAACGAGATTTCCCGAATCACCAAGCAGCTCCCCGGAAATGCACTCAACACGTTCGTGGACTCGAACGTGCTTCTGTCGATCGTGGTTCACCATCAGCCGCACTACCACGCGCAGAAGGAGAACGAAGGAGTCTTCTGGGGTTACTGTCTGTTCCCGCGCAAGGACGGCGACTACGTGAAGAAGCCGTTCATCGAGATGACCGGCCGGGAAATGCTGGAAGAGACTCTCGGGCATCTCGAGGCACTCGACGAGAGCGGTGCGCTCGCCGCGCGCCGACAAGAGATTATGGACAGCGTCGTGAATTCGATTCCCAGCCACATGCCTTACGCCAGTGCGCTGTTCAATCGGCGAGCCGTCGGCGACCGGCCGCTGGTGGTGCCGAAGCACTCCAAGAACCTGGCCTTCATCAGTCAGTTCGCGGAGTTGCCGTTCGACATGGTGTTCACCGAGCAGTACTCGGTGCGCTGCGCTCAGGTGGCCGTCTACAAGTTCCTGGGGATTCCGGAAGA
The DNA here is from genome assembly GCF_056401575.1 of Rhodococcus sp. P4_E4. Lineage (NCBI taxonomy): Bacteria > Bacillati > Actinomycetota > Actinomycetes > Mycobacteriales > Nocardiaceae > Rhodococcus > Rhodococcus sp. P4_E4. Next base: position 170,699 of record NZ_JBFUJB010000005.1, read on the forward strand.
CAAGCTCACCAAGATGCATCACTACGAGAAGGATCCGAAGGTCCTCGCCAAGGCCGCAGTGACGATGTTCCGCTGAGGGGTGCTCAGCGACCGTGCCGCTTCTCGTAGTCCTCGCGAGTGCGATCGGCACGGCGCTGGGCCTTCTCGTCGAGCAATTCGGGATCGAGTCCGTGGCTCAGCAGTCGGTGACGGCGGTAGATGGTCCCGAGCGCCACGACGAAGTACGCGAGCGGGATGAGCAACAAGGCCATCATGGCCAAGGGAATCCAGATCGGTCCCGGAATCAACAGGAACAGCAGAAGAATCAGCGTCGCCGGCACGGTGAAACGAATGATGTAGCGGGCCTGTGCACCCGGTCCGACCAGATCGTTCCGCACCCAGTCCTGGTACCGGTCGGGGAGCGTCTTCCCCAGGAGGTATCCGCAGTACTGGGGAAAGTTCGGGCGAGTCTGTTCGGCCATGGCCTCCAGGATAGTGCCTGGTACTGCCGCTTACGCCGGTGCCTTGAACGTGCGTCGGTAGGCGCTCGGTGAAACGCCGAGCGCTTCGTTCATGTGTTGACGCATCGATGTCGCGGTCCCGAAGCCGGTTCGAGCTGCAATTGCATCGATCGACAGATCGGATTCCTCCAGCAATTCACGTGCCCGATCGACGCGTCTGCTGGTCAGCCAGCGGTTCGGTGTGGTTCCGACTTCGTCGCGGAATCGACGGCTGAAGGTGCGGACGCTCATGTTGGCACGCGTCGCCAGGTCTGCCAGCGTGATCGGATCGCCGAGATGTTCGAGGGCCCAGTGCCGAGCGTCGGCAGTCGATTCCGAAGGCTTGTCAGCCAGTGGGCGGCGGATGTACTGCGCTTGACCACCGTCGCGCCACGGCGGTACGACGCAACGCCTCGCGACGGTGTTCGCCACTTCCATGCCGTGGTCGCGTCTGACGATGTGCAGACAGAGATCGACGCCTGACGCCACGCCGGCCGAGGTCAGGATGTGGCCTTCGTCGACGAACAGCACGTCGGGATCCACGTTCACCTTGGGATAGACACGCTGGAAATGGTCGGTGTTGCGCCAATGCGTCGTGGCGCGGAGTCCGTCGAGCAAACCGGCCGCGGCGAGGATGTACGAACCGGTGCAGATCGAGACGAGCCGGGTCCCCGGGCGGATGCGGTCGAATGCTGCGGCCAATTCGGGGGAGAGATAACCCTCGTCGAAGGCCGGGCCCAATTCGTACGACGCGGGGATGACGACGGTGTCGGCGGTGGCGAGCAACTCGCTCCCATGATCGACCGAAATGCTGAAGTCAGCGTCGGTCTGCACGGGATTGCCGTCGACGGTGCACGTCAGGATCTCGTACAGCGGCCGATCCTCGACGTCGATGGCACGCCCGAAGATACGCGCGGGGATCCCGAGTTCGAAGGGAATGACTCCGTTCAGAGCCAGTACGACGACGCGATGCGGACCAGACATGGCTCGATCCTTTCATATATTGGCAATCTGGCCACTGTTCTCGATCGAATCCGAACTGCAGAATTCTCTCTGTGACTTCTGAGACCGCTCTCCCCGAATCGGGCCCGCAGCAGGTGAGCCCCCCGCGCTTTCACCGCGCGTGGTCCGTCGCGATCGTGGCATTCCTGGCATTGGTCGGTGCGGCGAGCTTCCGCGCTGCCCCATCGGTGCTGATCGATCCGCTGCACGAGGATTTCGGGTGGTCGCGCGCCAGCATCTCGGCCGCCGTCTCGGTCAACCTGATCCTGTACGGGCTGACCTCGCCGTTCGCCGCTGCCCTGATGGAAAGGTTCGGTATCCGGGCGGTCGTCACTTCGGCGTTGGCGCTCATCTCGCTCGGCAGTGGTCTCACGATCTTCATGACCTCGAGTTGGCAGCTCATTCTGCTGTGGGGTGTGTTCGTCGGCCTCGGTACGGGTTCGATGGCGCTGGCGTTTGTCGCCACCGTCGTCGATCGCTGGTTCGTCGAAAAGCGTGGTCTCGTGACCGGCATCCTGACGGCCGGTGGTGCTGCCGGTCAGCTGGTGTTCCTGCCCGTCCTGGCGAAGCTCGCGGAAACGTACGACTGGAAGAGCGTCGCCTTCACAGTTTCGTTTGCCGCACTGGCCGTCGTGCCGTTCGTTCTGCTGTTCCTGCGTAACTATCCGTCAGACGTGGGAACGACGCCGTACGGCGCGCCCGCCGATTACGCCCCACCCGCCAAGCCTGTCTACCAGCGCGGCGGCGCCGGAGGCCGGGCGATCTCGGTGCTGGTGATGGCGTCGAAGACCAAGGTGTTCTGGCTTCTCGCCGGTACCTTCGCGATCTGCGGCGCGAGCACCAACGGCCTGATCGGAACGCACTTCGTCCCGGCGTCGCACGATCACGGAATGCCGATCACGACGGCCGCGTCCCTATTGGCGTTGATCGGAATCCTCGACATGGTCGGCACCATTGCTTCGGGTTGGTTCACCGACCGGATGGACTCGCGAAAACTTCTCGGCATCTACTACCTCTTCCGCGGAATCTCGCTGCTCTTCCTGCCGCTGCTGCTCGCCAACACCGTGAATCCGCCGATGATCGCGTTTGTCATCTTCTACGGGCTCGACTGGGTGGCGACGGTTCCGCCGACGGTCGCGCTGTGCCGTCAACACTTCGGCGCCGATGCCCCCATCGTGTTCGGTTGGGTGCTGGCATCGCACCAGATCGGTGCAGGTCTGGTGGCCTTCTTGGCCGGCCTCGTTCGTGATCAGATCGGCTCGTACGACGCTGCCTTCTTGGTGGCCGGCGCGCTCTGCGCGATCGCTGCAGTCATGTCGTTGTTGATCGCAAAACGTCCGAAAGAGGCAGTATTGGTTGACTCTGTCTGATTCGGCACTGTGATCGGTACCACCGACGGGGTAAGTTGTGTGTAACTCCAAGAACTACTCACCAGTAGGGGTACTGAAATGCCTGCTCCGTCCGCTGCGACCTTCTCGCGGCTCGCCGATCTGATCGCCATCGACAATGTTGCCGATCGCCCGACGAAGTCCATCACCGAGGTGTTCACCGGCAAGGAGCTGGCGACCATCCCCGTCGGCACCGCCGACGACGCACTTGCGGCCATCGCCCGTGCCCGCGTCGCCCAGAAGGAATGGGCCAAGCGCTCCGTCCTCGACCGCGCCGCCGTCTTCCACCGCTACCGCGACCTCATCCTCGAGAACCGCGACGCCCTCATGGACATGGCTCAGGCCGAGACCGGAAAGTCGCGTACCGCAGCTCAGGAAGAAGTCCTCGACATCTCGATGACGTCGCGTCACTACGCACGTGTGGCGCCGAAGCTGCTGCGCCCGCGTCGCGTCTCCGGCATGCTTCCGGGTCTGACGAAGACCGTCGTTCGATACCAGCCGAAGGGTGTCGTCGGCGTCATCTCGCCGTGGAACTACCCGATGACGCTGGCCGTGTCCGACGCCATCGCCGCGCTGCTCGCGGGCAACGCCGTTGTCCTCAAGCCGGACAGCCAGACGCCGTACTGCGCGCTCGCCTGCGTCGAACTGCTCTACAAGGCGGGGCTGCCCCGCGACCTCTTCGCCGTGGTTCCCGGACCGGGCTCCGTCGTGGGCACCGCGTTGGTCGAGAACACCGACTACCTCATGTTCACCGGTTCCACCGCGACCGGTCAGCTCCTCGCCGAGCAGGCCGGCCGTCGACTGATCGGCTTCTCCGCCGAACTCGGTGGCAAGAACCCGATGATCGTCGCGGCCGGCGCAGACCTGCGCGAGGTCACCGACGCCGCTGTGCGTGCGTGCTTCTCCAACTCCGGTCAGCTGTGCATCTCCATCGAGCGCATCTACGTCGAAGAGTCCATCGCACCCGAGTTCATCCGTATGTTCGGTGACCGCGTCAAGAAGATGAACCTCGCCGCTGGTTACGAATTCGGAATCGAGATGGGCAGCCTCGTCTCCGAGGCCCAGGTCAAGGCAATCTCCGCGCATGTCGACGACGCAGTGGTCAAGGGCGCCACCGTCATTGCCGGCGGCAAGGCCCGCCCGGACATCGGACCGCTGTTCTACGAGCCCACCCTGCTCACCGGGGTTCCCGAAGACGCAGAGTGCTACCGCGACGAGACCTTCGGGCCGCTCGTCTCGATCTACCCCGTCAAGGACGTCGAAGAGGCCATCGCTGCGGCCAACGACACCGAGTACGGCCTCAACGCCAGTGTGTGGGCGGGAAGCAAGGCTGCCGGCGAAGCCATCGCAGCGCGCATCCACGCCGGCACCGTCAACGTCGACGAGGGTTACGCACCCACCTGGGGCAGCACCGCAGCACCGATGGGTGGCATGGGTGTCTCGGGCGTCGGTCGTCGTCACGGCGCCGAGGGGCTGATCAAGTACACCGAGCCGCAGACCGTTGCCACCACCCGCGTCATGAATCTCGGTGGACCGCGGGGACTTCCGGCCAAGGTGTGGGCAAAGCTCATGCCTCACGCAATCAAGATCATGTCCTGGGTTCCGGGCCGGTAACGGGTGGAAACCGCCAGCGCGTACATCGAGGCAACTCCCGTATCGGTGTGGAAGGTTGTCAGCGACATCGAAGGTATGGGTCGCTTCAGCCCTGAAAACACCGGTGGAACATGGACTTCCGGAACCCCGGGCACCGTGGGCGCAAAGTTCAAGGGCACCAACAAGCACGGCCTGATTCGGTGGAGCACGCACTGCACGGTGGTCGACGTGGTCGACTGCCGGAAGTTCTCCTTCGAATCGGACGAGCCGAAGGCTCGGTGGACGTACGTGCTCGAACCTTCGGGAACGGGCACTGTACTTACCGAGACTCGTGAAATCTATGCGACGCCTGCGCTTTACGTCCGCATGATGTCGGGTAGCGGCCTACTCGGTCGGGGTCGAGATCAGCTGATGCAGACCGGAATGGAAACCACTCTGGCGCGCATCAAGGCGTTTCTGGAGAGCTAGAAACATACACAAGTGGGGCTGCACTCGTTTTGTCTCTATCTGTTCGACAACTCGCCGATGTCGGAAGTCGACACCCGATTCTCGTTCTTGCCGGCATTGCGGAAAGGCATGCCGACCGTACGGAGGTCGATTCCCTTGGTCTCCTTCATGATCAAGGCGGCAATAAGGGAGAGCAGGCACAGTGCTCCGACGTACACAGAGAACACCCATCCGAGATCTCGCGAGGTCAACCAGGTGTTCAGGTATGGCGCCGTACCGCCGAAGATCGCAACGGACAGCGAGGTAGCGAAGCCGACTCCCATCGCGCGTGCACGGGTCGGGACGAGTTCGGACATGAGCGCCGGATACATCGCGGACGCGCAGCACCATACCGCCAATCCCATCGCCTGCGTCACGAACAAGGTCCACGGCTGGGCGGTCAGGATAGCCGCGATCGGCAGTACGAGGACAGCGCCGGAGATGCCGAAGGCTGCCGCCATGGTACGCCGACCGTACTTGTCCGAGAGGTGACCCGAGAGTGGAAGTAGTGCCAGCACAACGAGTTGGGCAAGCAAGCTTGCAATGAAGGCTCCGTTGGGATCCATTCCCTTCGCTGAAATTGCATACGCTGACGCGAAGGTGGCCCAAGTGTAGTAGGCCGCGTTCTGCCCCGCAGACAGCATGAGAATCAGCACACCGATCTTGACAATGTCCTTTCGTGCGATCGGAGGTGCCGTGGCTGCAGAATCCGAATTCTCTTCGAAGTGAGGCGATTCGGATGCTGCACGACGCAAGAACAATGCGTAGAGACCGAGTACGGCCCCGATGGCGAAAGCAATTCGCCATCCGTATCTGCTCATGTCGTCTTTTCCGAGGATCCCCGTCAACAATGCTGCGACGAGAGTCGCCAGCATTACTCCGAAGGTGACAGCCGTGAATACCGAACTGCCCCAGAGCCCTCGGCGATCTCGAGGCGAGATCTCACCGACGTAGGTGTAGGAAACGCCGGCCTCCCCTCCATGCGCGAGGCCCTGCGTCAGACGTGCAATCAAGAGCGCGAGCGACGCCCACACCCCAATGCTCTCGTAGCTCGGGATCAATGCAATTGCCAGGCTTGCAACGGCCATCAGGCACATCGTGAGCACCATCGTGAATTTTCGACCCTTGCGGTCCGCCAGGCGCCCGAAGACAAGGCCACCGAACGGCCTCGCCACGAATCCGACTGCGAACACCGCAAGTGTCGACAGCAGGGCAGAAGTGGGATCGCTGTCATCGAAGAAGTTCGAGGCCAGGTATGTGGAGAAGATTGCGTACAGAGTCCAATCGAACCATTCGAGGATGTTTCCGGACACGGCTGCCCGGAGCGAACGGGCGCGATCTAGTGCGGGGGTTTCTTCCGGAGGTGCAGAGCTGTTCATGTGAGCCTTCTCGAGATGTCAGTATGTTTGTCGTTCAACAAGTTCGCTGGATATGGGCGTTCAGCCCATATGGAGTCCGCCGTTCACATGAATCACTTCGCCGTGCACGAAACTCGCGGCTGGACTGCACAAGAACCCGACCACGGAAGCAACCTCGGCGGCGCGGCCGAATCGGCCCATCGGCGTCGAACGGATGAGGTGGTCGTTTTGGCTGTTGACCAAATTTGCAGTCATCGGTGTTTCGATGATGCCGGGCGATACTGCATTGACTCGGATCGATCCGCCCAGTTCCCAAGCGAGACTGCGAGTGAAAGCGAGTAGTCCACCTTTTGACGCCGCGTAGTGAGCGTGATTTCGACTGCCGCGATGGCCTGCCATGGATGTCAGATTGACGATCGAGCTGCCGTCACGCATCACCGGAATGGCGGCGCGTGTCAAATACATTGCCCCGTCGAGGTTGACGGACATGATCGTCCGCCATTGCTGGTCGGTCATCAACTCCACTGACTGTTCGGGATAGATCCCCGCAGCGACGATCAGATGGTCGATCCCCCCGAAATGCCTTTGCGCAACCGCAACGAAGTGATCATTGCTTTCAGGTGAAGCAGCATCGAGTTCGGTTGTCGCTATACGATTTCCGTCAGGATCCAGGGAGGCTCTGATTGCGGAGAGTGCTTGTGTATCCAGGTCGCCGAGTACCAGATTCGCCCCTGCTGCGTACATCTGCTCGGATACCTGCCTGGCAATTCCGCCTGCGGCTCCGGATATTGCAATGGTGCGATCGGTGAAGTCGTACAAGTCGCTTTCCTTTGATCAGCGCACTTTCGACGAACCTCCCGGCGAAGAATCAGGATGGGTGCTGTCGAAAAGTTCGGGATGCTTGGTTAATTCGGTTCTGGTTCTTCGTATGTGGCCGGTCAGGCACCGTTCGGCATCGATCTCGTCTTTGCGCACGATGGCTTCGATCAGTAAGCGATGTTCGTAGTTGATGACCCAGGTTCGATCGGGACCCGTCAGTCGGGCATATGCCCGACGGTAATGCTGAGTGGTATTCCAAAACCGCGTCACCATAGTTATCAACTGAGGAATCTCGCAACCGCTGTAAGTGAGTAGATGCAACTCCCGGTCCAGTACCAGGAATCGGTCTACGTCCTCGTTGGCTTCGATCTCTTCCTGGATACTCCAGAGTCGATCATGCACACTGCTGTTCAGATGCGGGATGCTCTCCGCCAGCGCCATGGGCTCGATACGTTCGCGAATGCGATACACGAAATCGCATTCCTGCATATCCATCGAGGACACCCACGCGCCGCTGTTCGCCTTCAGTTCGACCAGGCCTTCGGATTCGAGCATGCGCAGCGCTTCTCGCACCGGTAGTCGACTCGCGCCGAGTCGTTCGGCTATCTCCTCCTGGCGGATTCGAACTCCGGGGAGTAGGCGTCCGGAAAGTATGTCTTCGCGGATATGGGCAGCGATGCGGTGGCTCGCGACCGTGGTGGGGCCGTTCGCAGAATCGGCTTCGGACAACGGTGCTCCTCGAGATGGGGGACGGGCGCAGTTCTGCTCGGCCACGGATCGAGCGGGTGCCGGAGTTCATTGTTCACTGCGGACATGCGTGATGGTGTTCGGGATGATCCGTGTCGCGGATTGGATCCAATTGTGCCTGTTTGCATGTTTGACCGCGGTTGCGATCTGGGTCGAATGCTTCACCGCTTTGGATCCAATCGCTTAAGTTTGCATGCCGGACAAAACTCACAGCTCGTATGTTGCGCGGTGTTGCACCAGTTCGTCAAGTGGGGCAGGCCACATTTGCTTCCGATAGAGACCTGGTCGGGTTTGCGAATGGATCCATTCGATGGCAATGTGAGGCCCAACACGGAAAGTGGACCGCCCCGCGCGAGTCCCTCCGCGCTGTCCAGACGCGCTGCCAAAGCTTGGCCGTCCAAAGGCCTGATCCGGAGACTGACTATGACCACGCACAAGAAACTCACCGCAGCATCACCATGGGTGGAACTGGCAACATCGAACAAGGACTGGGATGCGGCCGCCCCGTCGCTTCTCGCCACGATGCTGGCTCAGACGATCTTGATCCGATCCTTCGAGGAATACGTCCTGGAGTTGGCGGGGAAGGGACTGATCCACGGTCCGGCCCACTCCAGCATCGGACAAGAGGGTGGGGCTGTGGGGTCGATCGTCGGCCTCACATCCGCTGACTCCATCAACGGTTCCCACCGCGGACATCATCAGTTCCTTGCCAAGGCGCTGGCCCATGTGGCTGTCGACGGTTTGGATCCGACCGCTGAACTCTCGCCAGAGGTCCGTACCGTACTGACCCGCAGCCTCGCAGAGATCTGTGGTCTGTCGCGCGGCTACTGCCGTGGTCGTGGCGGGTCCATGCACCTGCAGTGGAAAGAAGCCGGCGCGATGGGTACGAATGCGATCGTCGGAGGCGGGGTACCGCAAGCTGCAGGGTTTGCCTGGGCGCACCGTCAGGCAGGAACCGATGCCGTCGCAGTAACCTATTTCGGTGATGGCGCGGTCAACATCGGTTCGGTACTCGAATCGTTCAATCTGGCAGCGGCATGGGATCTTCCGATCTGCTTCTTCATCGAGAACAACCAATATGCGGTTTCCACACATGTCGCGGAAGCGACCGGTGAACCGCGATTGTCGGCACGCGGGCTCGGGTTCAACATTCCTAGTTGGAAGGTTGACGGTATGGACCCACTTGCGGTCCACCTCGCGATGCAGGAGGCCCTCACCCATATGCGTTCGGGTAAGGGCCCGACGATCATCGAAGCTGATGTCTACCGCTTCTTTCACCAGAACGGTCCATTCCCGGGCAGCGCTTTCGGCTATCGCACGAAGGACGAAGAAAAGGCCTGGAAAAAGCGCGATCCGCTTCGTCTGCTCACCGATCAAGTAGTCCGTCGGAAGCTGCTGACGGAAGCCGACGTAGCCAAGGCGGTCGCGCAAGCCTCCCGAGTAATGCAGGAGATCGGTGGCGAGCTGCTGGAAACAGTGCCAGGGGGCAAGCCTGGCGAGGCCAGAATCAAGGCATCGGAATGGCCGGATGTGAACTTCGTCGATGTCGGGATACGTGGTGATCTCAGTGAGTTCGGGGGTGCCCGATTCGTCGAGCCGGAGGAGTTCGCCGGCGAGATGGTCGATCGGAAGTTCATCGACGTCGTGGCGGAGGTAATGGACCGTCGCATGGACGCCGACAACTCCATCGTCGTGATGGGTGAGGACATTCATCGCTTGAAGGGCGGAACGAACGGCGCTACAAAAGGATTGGCTGATCGATACCCGGGCAGAGTGCTCGGCACTCCGATCAGTGAGAATGCGTTCGCAGGCCTCGGTGGCGGAATCGCATTGGACGGACGGTACAAACCAGTCGTCGAATTCATGTACGCCGATTTCATGTGGGTGGCAGCCGACCAGATCTTCAATCAGATCGGAAAGGCGCGACACATGTTCGGAGGGGACAGCAACGTTCCATTCGTATTGCGCAGCAAGGTCGCTATGGGGACCGGCTACGGCTCGCAACATTCCATGGACCCTGCCGGCGTGTTTGCAACTGCCCCGGGATGGCGCATCGTCGCACCGTCCACGCCGTACGACTACATCGGCTTGATGAACAGCGCTTTGCAATGCAACGACCCGGTGGTGGTCATCGAGCACGTAGACCTATATGGCACGAGCGGCCAGGCGCCGACCGATGACTACGACTACTTCCTGCCGGTCGGGAAGGCCGCAGTGCGTCGGCGCGGAAGCGATCTCACGATCATTTCCTACCTGTCGATGGTGGGGCATTGCCTCGAGGCAGTGGATGAAATCGGGACAGTCGATGCCGAGGTCATCGATCTCCGTTGGCTCGACCAAGCGAGTATCGACTGGGACACCATTGGCGAAAGCATCAGAAAGACCAACAACGTGGTCATCGCTGAGCAAGGAGCATACGGAACGTCATACGGCGGCTGGCTCAGTGATGAAATCCAGCGCCGATTCTTCGATTGGCTTGATCAGCCCATCCAGCGAGTGACGGGGTCTGAGGCATCGCCGAGCATCAGCAAAGTGCTCGAACGTGCGGCAATTGCACAGACGGATGAAGTGGTCGAAGCGTTGAAGAGGATCACTCGATCGTGAAGCGACCGAACCGAACCCACTTACCCTCATCGGCAGAAATTCTCTAGGAGCAATCAACCGCCATGGCGACATTACTGCGCATGCCAGAGGTGGCAGCCGGAGCTACCACCGTAATCCTCTCCGAGTGGCCGCTTGCTGTCGATTCGGAATTCGATGTCGACGAACCGTTGGCCGTTCTCGAAACGGACAAAGCGACGGTTGAGATCGAGGCCGAGTCCGCGGGTGTACTTGTACACACATTCGTCGAACCAGGGACATCCGTCGAGGTCGGTGCACCGATCGCCGTCCTCGCTGATCGGGGCGAAGTCGTAAAGGATATTGCGGCATTGCTGGCCGAGCTCGGGGTCCGTGATGCCCATGGGTGCTCTGCCAAGCCTGAAACATCCAATGCTGTAGACGAACCCGACGGTACGTCGTCTCCGACCGTGCCGGGCGAGAAAGTGGCCGATGAGAGGGCGCCGCGAATTTTCGCGAGTCCCTTGGCGCGACGCCTAGCGGAATCGGCAGGGCTGAACCTCGGTGACATCGTGGGATCGGGCCCGAACGGACGCGTCGTACGTAACGATGTCGATGCCGCAATAGCAGTAAAGGGCGCTTCGGCACAGGCCGTCGCAGTGAAAGATGTTGGTGTCAAGGACGCTGGTGTCAAGGGCCATGGCTCTGCCTTCACGGACACACCGCACACGAGACTTCGGCGTGCAATTGCTGCTCGGCTGACATCGAGTAAGCAGACACAGCCCCATTTCTACATCTCTGGTTCTGCTCGGGTCGATGCGTTGCTGGAGGCGCGCAGGCAGCTCAACGAAGTCAGCGCTTCCAAGGTGTCGGTCAACGATCTGTTGATCAAAGCGATGGCGAAGGCGCATACGCTGGTGCCGGAGATGAACTCGATCTGGGTCGAAGACGCAGTGAGAACCTTTGCCAAGGTGGATATTTCGATCGCGATAGATTCCGATCGCGGATTGCTTACTCCCGTTCTGCGCGGGGTCGACGCCATGTCCATTTCCGAAATTGCTAGCGCTACAAAAGATTTAGTAGCGAGAGCAGGTGCAGGGAAGATTCGGCAGGACGAACTCGAAGGTGGGTCGACGACGATCTCGAACCTCGGGATGTTCGGGGTCGAGGAATTTTCGGCCATAATCAACCCTCCTCAATCGTCGATTCTTGCAATTGGAGCAGCGACCGAGCAGCCCGTTGTCGTGGCGGGACGGCTGGAGGTCGGGACGGTCCTACGAGTGATTCTCTCGGTTGATCATCGTCCGATCGACGGGGCGATCGCCGCGAAGTGGATGAAGCATTTCACCACAGTTCTCGAGAACCCGATCCAGATCTTCGGCTGAGCAGACATCGCGAGAAAGTGGGAGGCACAGGTATGAATTCACACTACGACGTGGTCGTACTCGGAGCTGGGCCCGGTGGCTACGTTGCGGCCATCAGGGCCGCGCAGTTGGGGCTCTCCACTGCTGTGGTCGAGGAAAAGTACTGGGGTGGCGTATGTCTGAACGTCGGATGCATTCCGTCGAAGGCACTGCTACGGCACGCGGAGATTGCGCACCTGGTGACCGACGGAGCCTCGATGTTCGGAATCGAAGGTGTCACTTCGGTTGACTTCGGGGTTGCGTTCGACCGCAGTCGATCTGTTGCGGACGGCCGAACCAAGGGCGTCAATTACCTGATGAAGAAGAACGGTATTCGGCAGTACAACGGTCGCGGCGTATTTCGTGGACCGAATACCCTCGAGGTATCGGGGGTCGATTCCGCGACGATAACTTTCAACAACGTGATTATCGCCAGTGGAGCAGAGCCACGGCTACTTCCAGGCACGACTCGCAGCGACAATGTAGTCACGTATGAGGAGCAGATTCTCACTCGCGAGCTGCCGAAGAGCGTGGTCATCGCCGGTGCAGGAGCGATCGGTGTGGAATTCGCCTATGTCCTGAACAGTTTCGGAGTTGACGTCACGCTGGTCGAGTACGCAGAGCGGATCCTTCCGCTGGAAGATGCGGATGTATCTGCCGAACTGTCGAAGCGATACAAGAAATCCGGGATCACGATTCTGGTTTCCACTGGGGTGGAGGAGATCGTCGATTCGGGTGGCCAGGTCAAGGTAGTAGTGAGGCAGGGTGGCGAGGCGCGAACGCTGCTCACGGACAAGGTGATCCAAGCGATCGGATTTGTTCCGCGGACCGACGGCTACGGCCTCGAGACGACAGGCGTCGAACTGACCGAGCGAGGAGCCGTGATGGTCGACGAGTACATGCGTACTTCAGTGCCCGGAATCTTCGCAATCGGCGACGTCACCGCACAGTTGATGCTCGCTCACGTCGCAGAGGCCCAGGGCGTGGTCGCGGCTGAGACGATTGCCTGCGTAGACACCGTCCCTGTCGACTACCCAATGATTCCCCGCGCAACTTTCTGCCAACCCCAAGTTGCCAGCTTCGGATGGACGGAGCAGCAAGCGAGGGACAAGGCCGACACCATGGGCTGGGATGTCAAGGTGGCTACCTTTCCGTTCAGTGCCAACGGCAAGGCGCATGGTCTAGGGGATGCTGTCGGGTTCGTGAAGCTGATCAGCGACGATACGTACGGTGAGTTGCTCGGTGGACATCTGATCGGACCGGAAGTGACCGAGTTATTGCCAGAGCTGACGCTCGCTCAGAAATTCGAACTGACAGTTGAAGACCTCGTACGCAACGTTCACGCTCACCCGACACTGAGTGAGGCGCTGCAGGAGGCTTTCCACGGGCTTGCCGGACACATGATCAATCTGTGAACGGACTGCTGTTGAATTGGTCCGATAACCGAACCGAACGAGGAGTGGCAAGTGATAGGCGTCAAGGCAGACTCGCTCCCTGAGCCCCTGCGGGGAAACGCGGTGGCACAGATCGCCATGATTGTGCCTGATCTGGAATCGGCCGTTGCGCTGTGGAGCGGCATTCTCGGCCGAGACGATTGGTCGATCTACACGTATGGGCCCGACAACGTTCCGGAGTTGAGCTACCGAGGTGAGGAAGGACGGTTCGGCATGCGCTTGGCTTTTGTCGGTGTCGGTCCCCAAATCGAGCTGATCGAACTCCTCGAAGGCCCCAGCTCGTACCACGAATGGCAATCGCGTCACGGTTTCGGATTGCACCATCTGGGTTTTGTCGTCCCGTCGATCAAGGACGCGATGATCGAAATGGCGGAACACGACGTCGATTTGATTCAGTCGGGGTACGGCTATGGGGCGAACGGGGACGGAGGTTTTGCGTACTACGACACTCAGGATTCGGTCGGCGCGATTGTCGAGCTCATCGAGGTTCCATCGATCCGACGACCATCCGAGGTTCTGTAGAAGCCGCGTCGATGAGCGCGGTGTAGACACGCTCCGGCTCTTCGGCGATGCGATTGAGTACGTACAGCCACCACTGTGTTCCGAAGATGACGTATTCGCGTGTGGTGAAGCCCGCGGCTCGGAGTGCGTCCAGTTGCTCGGTACCGAGACCAAGCAGCATCTCGAACTCCACGTGGTCGGCTCTGAGCTTCGAATCATGCTCGGCGCGTAATGCTTCGAGGATGTCGCGGTCATGCGTCGCGATGGAAACCTGGTGACCCGATTCGACAATTCGGGCTGCGTAGTCGAGATACGCGCTGCGCAGTTCGGCACTACCGCGCGGGTAGGCGACGGATTCGGCTTCGAGGAAGGCGCCCTTCACGAGACGGATGCGGCCGGGTCGGTCCAGCAGAGCGGCGAGATCCTTTGCGGTCCGGTGCAGTCGGGCCTGAACGGTGATCCCCACGTGAGTGAAGCGCTCGGCCAGCCGCGCGTGCATGTCGAGGACCAGGTCGGTGCGATCGGACGCTTCGGCGGAGATGATCAGCTCGGCACCTGCGCGTTCCGTGGCCTCGGCCAGGCGCACGACATTGCGAAAGCACTGCTCCGGATCGATTACCAAGCCGATGTGCGAGAGGTCGAACGACACGGTGCTCTCGACACCCGACGTGCCGATTCGTTCGGCGAGTTCCACGAAAACATCGGTTTCGGCGTTCGCGAGCTCGGGATCCCGGACGCTTTCCCCGGTGTATTCGATGCTCGCCTTGTGTCCTCGCGCGAAGATCGAGGGGAGGCGGTCGAAAGCGTCGTCGATGGTTTCGCCGCCGATGTAGCGAGCGGCGACTTTCCGTGCGAGTGCTGCAGTCGCAGCGTCCGCCATGGTGCGTTCTTTCAGGGATTCGTCGAGTGCGAGGCGGCGTAGGACGTCTGCGGCCTGGGCTTGTAGATCCGTGTTCACGGCTTCAGCGTATCCGGACGAGGGTGCGGGAATTATTCTCCGGACCCTTGCGTTCGATCTATTGTCGATATATCGTCGATACGTCAAACAAACATAGACAGTCCAGGAGGACAACATGTACGCCCCACATAACAACCCAGAAATGCAAGAACGTCGCGAGCATGGCCGCCGAGGCCCGCATCGTGGACACGGTTTCCGTCGAGGATTCGATGGAGAGCGCCCCGAGGGTCGCTTCGAAGACCGAGCAGAAGGACGCCCCGAAGGCCGACGCGGTCGCGAAGGTCAGCGCGGATTTGGTCGACCCGACCAGCGCGGACACGGCCGCCCTCACTTAGGTGAAGCCGGCGCAGCGCTCCGTCCCGCGATGGGTCTACTCCGAGGTGCCGCTGTCGCGGTAGCCGCAGGTGGGACCGCTGAGCAGGTCGCCAAGGCAGAGGCAATTCTTGCCGAGGCACGCCGTGCACTGTTCGAGATGCTGGCGGAAAAGCCGGCTGACGTGCAGCAGGCTCACGCAGAATCTACCGACACACTGCCGGCAGAGTGATCACGGCGCTCAGGCGCCGACGGTGACTTCCTCGCTGTTCATGCCGGAAACGTGGCCGTCGGCGCCCTCTCGCCAGTACCCGACAACATTGTGCTTGTCGCGAGCAATTCCTCGAACTTCCCTCAGATGCTTACGAATACGACGGCTGGTTGCGCTTTCGCACGCCACCCACGCGTAGACGTCGGCCGATTCGGATTCGGGAAACTCGACCTTCTCCACAGCTTCGAACAGCGCGCTCGGCGCCTTTCCGAGGCCACTCCCCACGAGCCACGTGTACGTGACGTCGCCGCGAGTGACAAATTCCTGTCGATCCTCTTCGGTTTCGACCTCGATGATCGCCTGTGCGACATCGCCCTCTCGAAGTTCTTCGACAATCCTGCCCAGTCCGGGGAGACCCGTGGCGTCTGCGACCAGCAGCTGCCAGCGAGGACCCGCCGGTGCTTGGTAGTGGGACCGCGAACTGTCCGACCAGAAGACGCCTAGTAGGTGACCTGGTTCGGCCCGCAGGGCCCAATCCGCTGCAATACCGCCAGGGTGCACGACGAAGTCGATGTCCAGACGTCGGCCGCCGTCGTGCACCTTGCGCACGGTGTAGTGCCGCCACGGTGGCTCGGTTCCGAGATCGGCCTTGCCGTAGTCGGGATTGTTGAAGTAGTCGTAATCTGCTTCTGTTTCACCGGGTTTCGGGAACGCAATATCGATGCGCTCGTCGCCTTGTCCGCCGGTCGGCCAGTGCCAGTCGCCTTCTGCCTCGATGCTGATTCGCCGCATGTGCGGGGTCAGGGACGTGACGGTGACAACGCGGGCGGGTTCGCAGAAAGACATGCCTCGACCCTATTGGTCCTGCGTGTCGAAGTGGAGACAGATGCTGTCGCAAGACGGACATCGCGCGCAACCGAAAATGCCAGCGTATGCCCCGGGGCATGGTTATTCCCCGGGGCATACGCTGGCATTTTCAGTTATGCCCGTTCAGGCGGCTGTCGGTGGGCTGTTCCCGCCGATCGGGTGCTGATACGGGTCAACGGACATCGGCGGATAGAACACCGTCTTCCGATCCGGGCCGATCTCCACCCGCCACTCCGTATGGTGCAGCGTCCGATGATGATGACCACATAACAAGATCAGATTGTCGAGATCTGTTGGGCCACCATCATTCCAGTGAACAATATGATGGGCATCGCACCACCCCGACGCCGTCCCACACCCCGGAAACGCACACCCACCATCACGAACCGCCAACGCCCGCCTCTGCGGCACCGTTGCTGTTCTCGCTTCCTTACCGCAGTCGAGCGGAACACCATTCTCATCCAACAAGATTCGGGTGACGGTGCAGTCGCACGCCAGCATCCGGGCAGTGTCGATGCTGATCGGGCCCACCCAATCCGTCCACGCGAACCCCAGTTCATCGGTGGACGGCAACAGGTCTTTCAACGCCTGCAGGTCCGTCATGTCTTTCGCGGACGCGGTGACCGTGATGTGTGGTTTCACTCCACCTTCGATCGGACCCAACCCCGCCCGCTCGTACCGGCGCAACAGTTCGCAAAACCCGTCCGCACGCCGTAATGCAGGCGTGCGGGTGTCCTTGACACCGTCCTTCTCCGGCGTCGGAGCAGACAAACTCGACAACAACGTGATCAGACGCGCCCCGTTCACAGCATCCAGATCACCCTTCACAGACACCCGCCCGTACAAGCCTTTCGAGGCGTAGAACTCGTTACGTTCGGAATCCTCGCCGACCGGGACGCCATCCTCGCGCTTGCCGTACTGCTTCTCGATCCGCCGAATCGCCGCCCGCACCGCATCACAATCCGCAATGTTCTTCGACGCCAACCCCAACAAGATCCCGCGAGCCTTGTCCACATCCGCCAGGGTCATATTCTTCGGCGGATGCTGACAAAACGACGCCACCTGACGCGCCTTCAACGCATCGACATCACCCCGGTGAAACGCATCGCCCACAACAGGTTCGAGCATCAACAACCGCGCCAACCCGACCAGCAGACTGCACTCACCGATCTCCAAATTCGTCGAACCATGCAACCACTGCGCGATCGCCCGAAAACCCTTCCCGCCAAGAACCTCACGGGAAAACATCTCCACGATCAACAACACCATCCGCGACTGCAACTCGTGCCGGACACGCGCCAGATCCAGAACCTCACTCTTGAGGTCCTCACCATCCAGCTGCCACGCATCCCGACTGTCCATGAAGCAATCATATTCGAACAGAGTTTCGAACACAAGAGAATTGCAAGCGAAAATTACTGCTGTCCAGCTACTTTCGACAATTCGGACAAACGTCAGATCGAACCCAGCTCCCGCGCACGAGCTACCGCCGACGTCCGCGACTTCACGCCCAACTTGCCGAAGATGTGGACCAGATGCGATTTGACCGTGGTCTCGCTCAGGAACAGTTCTTTGCCGATCTCGCGGTTGGATCGACCCGCCGCCACCAACTTCAGCACTTCGATTTCCCTTGGACTAAGGCTGGTTTCGGGTTTGCGTACCCGAGTCATGAGCTTCGACGCGATGGCGGGGGAGAGAACGCTGTCCCCGCTTGCGGCGGCGCGGACGGCCGACAGCAACTCGACCGGGGGTGTGTCCTTGAGCAGATAGCCGCTGGCTCCGGCTTCGACGGCGCTCAAGATATCCGCGTCCGTGTCGTAGTTGGTCACAACGAGTACGTGCGGCGGATTCGGCAGCGCGCATACCGCGCGGGTGGCGTCGACCCCCGTCTTGCCTGGCCCGAACCGCAGGTCCATGAGCACGAGGTCGACCGGCGTGGTGGCGCAGAAGGCTATGGCTTCCTCGGCGGTCCCTGCTTCGCCGACCACCTCGATGTCGGATTCGCTTTCGAGCAGCGCTCGCAGCCCGGCGCGCACGATCGCGTGATCGTCGGCGAGCAGCAGGCGGATCACTGTTCACCGACATCGAGGGGAAACGTCACCGCGACGGCCGTGTGTCCCGGCTCCGACTCGATGGAGAACGTTCCGCCCTGCAGTTCGACGCGTCGTCGAATTGCGTTGAGGCCAAAAGATTCCGCCGGTCCACGTTCGAGAACTGCCACGTCGAAGCCGCGGCCGTTGTCGACCACGTCGAGGCTGACGGTGTTGTCGGAATACGTCAGTGTCACAGCCATTCTGGTTGCATCCGCGTGGCGGAGAACATTGGACACCGCACCCTGGGCGATGCGCACCAGTGTTGCTTCGAGAGGCATCGGCAGCCGGATTGCCTCACCTTCGACCACGGATCGCGCTTCCAGTTCAGGACTGCTCGCGCGTTCACAGATTCGACGAAGCGCATCGGCGAGCGACTGACCGTCCAGGGCCGCCGGTGTCAATTCGGCTATGAGTTGGCGGGTTTCGGCAAGACTGTCCGCTGCAGTTTCCCGTGCGAGGCTGATCTGCCGGATGGCCGGGCTTTCCGGATCGGCGCGTTCGGCAGCGTGGAGGAGCATCTGGATGCTCGAAAGTCCTTGGGCCACGGTGTCGTGGATCTCGGCCGCGAGCCTTTCACGTTCGGCGAATTTTCCGGCATCGCGAGACGTCGACGCCAATTCTTCACGGGTGTTCATCAATTCGTCGATGAGACGTCCGCGCTCGGCTGCCTCCCGGTACAGCGCCTGATACCCGAGACCGATAGCAACGGCTACGGCGGCGCCGATGATCGGGCCGACGGCGCCGGCCACTGTCCACCCGCGATGCAATCCGGTGCCGATCACGGCGACAGTCGTTGCCGCGGTGACGGCCAGCAGGCTCCAGGGGCGCCGCAGAATATGGAGATAGAGGAAGAAGAGTCCGAACGCGAGGTAGGCGGCGTCGGCGGATACCGCCATCGTCGCGATCCAGACGAGGGTCAGCACGGCCAGCCACCAGCGGGCAGCGTTGCCGCGCAGCCTTTTGGCAACCCCGAAAAGATAGACGGCAACAAAGATCACGGCCAACGCGATGATTGTTGCGGTCAGGTCGGATTCGTCGATCAGCGCTCGAAGAAACACCACTCCGGCCAGCGCCATGACAAGGACATGCAGGCCCAGTTGTAGGCCGGCGAAGACAGGCGTGAGCGGAGATCGGTGCATCTCGCCCAGCTTAGCGAGGTTCGGGCCTGGTTCATCCATCAAAAGTTGTAAACCGGGATGGTTCTTTCGAGCGCTGGAATGTCGATCCGAGGTGCGATGGAAAGAGTCTGCATCCGCGAGAGCGTAGAGGCAAGCACAGGAAAGGAATTCACAGTGTTTGTCGCAATGAGGGACTTACGGGCAGCGCGAGGTCGTTTCGCGCTGATCTCCGTCGTGGTTCTGTTGGTTGCACTTCTGGTCAGTTTTCTCAGCGGGTTGACTGCAGGACTTCGCCATCAGAACGTGTCGGCCATCGAGGCCATGAATGCCGACACGGTGGTGTTTGCAGACACCGGAGCTGGGGCGTCGTTCGACGAATCGGCGCTCACGCAGGACCAGGTCAACGCCTGGGCCGGGGCCGCGAAGGATGTCGATCCCATCGGAATCGGCCGCGGGAAGGCAGGATTGGCCGACGGAAATCAGAAGTCGGTGGCCCTGTTCGGTGCTGACGGCGGTTTCGGTGACGTGACGCCGTCGGCGTCAGGCACGGTGGTGTTGAGCGAAGGTGCCGCCCGCGATCTGGGGGCGGGCGCCGGCGATCAGGTGAGCGTCGGTACGCAGCAGTTCACCGTCAGCGACGTTCGCGGTGACGACTGGTACAGCCATTCGCCCGTCGTCTGGATGACGCTCGGTGACTGGCAGGCGGCCAATCCACGCGGCGGAGTTGCGACAGTACTGACTGTCACCGGAGCCTCTGACGCTTCCGCAACGGACAAGTCAGCCGTGACGACGTCGACGACGGTCAGCGGTTCGCTCGACGCGATCGGTTCGTACAAGTCGGAAAACGGGTCGTTGACGCTGATGACGCTCATGTTGTTCGCGATCTCGGCCCTGGTGATCGGTGCGTTCTTCACGGTGTGGACGATCCAGCGAACCCCGGACATCGCGACGTTGAAAGCGCTCGGCGCGACTACTGGTTCTCTGGTGCGCGACGCACTGGGCCAGGCGCTCATCGTTCTGATCGCCGGCGTCACCGTCGGAATCGGGCTGACGGCCGTGGCCGGCTCGCTGATCGGAGACGCCATGCCGTTTGTCCTGGACGCATCCACGACCGTCGTACCTGCCGTGGCATTGATCGGACTCGGTCTGCTCGGCGCGGCCTTTGCACTTCGATTCCTCTCGACCACCGATCCACTCACAGCATTGGGGAGCGCACGATGACCATGACAACCGGCACCACAGTTCTCGACATCCAGAACGTCGATCTGACGTTTCCCGACGGGCAATCGCGGGTGACGGCGCTGGACGACGTGTCTCTGCGACTGCACCGCGGCGAGATCGCCGCAATCACCGGACCTTCGGGTTCAGGCAAGTCCAGCCTGTTGGCGGTGGCGTCGACCCTGATCCGTCCGGATTCCGGGCACGTCTATCTCCGGACGCCGGAAGGCAGCACCGACATAGCGGCGCTGAGTCGGAGGGCGGCGTCGGAATTGCGACGCTCGTCGATCGGAATCGTCTTCCAGCAGTCCAACCTCGTGTCGTCGTTGACGGCTCTGGAGCAGCTCGAGGTGATGGCGCATCTGGGGCAGTCCGTTTTCACGTCACGGACCCGTCGCAAGGCCGTGAAATCAAAAGCGATGGATTTGCTGGACGCTGTCGGGCTCGCGGATCAGAGCGGAAAACGACCGTCTCAGCTGTCGGGTGGGCAGCGACAGCGCGTCAATCTCGCGCGAGCATTGATGAACGATCCGCAGCTTCTGGTGGTCGACGAGCCCACCAGCGCGCTCGATCAGGAGCGCGGTGCCGCTGTCATGGATCTGATCATCGGGGTGGTGCGGGAACACGAGGCGGCAACCCTTCTCGTGACACACGACCGAAGTCACCTGTCTCGGATGGATACTGTCTATCGTGTTGTTGACGGTTCCTTGGCGGAGGACCAGGAGGCGCTCGCGGCGTAACTCAGGCGGGCACGATTCGGGCATTCGTCACTGCATCCGGGCGGGAAGTCAACCCGCGATTTGCTGGGCAGTTAGACTGTTGTCGACTCGGGCAACTTGAGAGGACGTGTTATGGAACGCCGCCGCAATGTTGCGCAGCCGCCACAATCGCCGATTGCGGATCTGGAGCAGATGCCTGCTCTGATTCTCCTCGACAGGCTTCCGGTGCCGGTCATGGCCGTTCACCGCGACGGCAGCATCGTTTTTGCCAACCCGTCCTTCGCTGACATGCTGGGATATCCCAAGAAGGCCGTCTCGGCGTTGCGTTTGCAGGACATCCTCTACGACAAGGATGCCGACGACGTCAGTGCCGAGCAGGCTCATCGTGAACTGAGTTCCGAGCCGGGCTCGGTCAAGGAGTTCGTGCACTCCGACTCCACGTTGGTGCGCGCGACGGTCAGTCAGTCGTTGCTCCGACGGGACGACGACACGATCACCCTCGCCGTCCTTCACGATCTGACGGAACGCCTGTGGAACAACCCACGGCACATCGACGACAAGCCCACCAAGTAGTCCCAGCTACTTCCGGGATTTGACGGTTCGGTCCAGGCCGAGGGTGGCGGCAAGGGTGTTGACCACCCATTCTTCGTACTTTTGGCCGGTCCAACCCGCGCCGACCACGAGGTCTGTGTACGTCTCGGGGCTGAGCAGCGTGAGTGCGACGTTCACGGCTGTTTCGAGGTCGACGGTTGGCGCTTTTTCGACTATGCCGACCATCAGATGTTCCTGCACCGTGCGTCGCTGAGTGCGGTTGATTTGCCACAGGCGGGCGGCGTCCTCGTCGGCGGAAGCGGCAGCCCGCAGTGCCAACAGGATGTCTGCGGTGCGCTCCAGAATGAGCCGTCCGTGGTGAACCTGAATCCGGAGTTGCCCGAGTGGATGTGGGGCGCCTAGTGCTGCCGCCACCCACGGACGGTCGAGAGTTGCCGTCTTTTCCTCGTCGCCCGCAACGGCCACGTCGAGCAGTGCTGACAGCACGCTCGGCTTGTTGCCGAACACAAAATAGACACTCTGCACCGACACGCCCGCCGCCGCGGCAAGCTGTTTGATCGTGGCGGCCGCGTAGCCGGGATCGACAAAAACTTCCCGCGCTGCCTCGATGATCTTGCGCCGCGCCGACGTGTCTTCCCGAAGAACCTCAGTCATGATTAGAGTTTAACTCTAGAGTCGAACTCTAGCGACTCGGGAGGCGAAATAATGACGAAGGTTCTTGTACTCGGTGGCTACGGTGCCGTCGGGATTCCCCTGATGAAACAACTCGCGAAGGTCCCCGAAATCTCCGCGTACTCCGCCGGGCGCGATCGTGCCCGCGCGGACGTCGTCGTTGATCTTAAAGAACCAGGCGCGTACGCGGCTGTGGTTCGAGACTTCGATGTCGTGGTGAATGCGTCGGGTTTCGAGGACGTTCGCCTGGCAGAAGAAGCGGTACGCGGTGGGGCGGCATTCGTCGACATCACGGCAACCTCGAGCTACTGCGAAGAACTGGAAGCGGTCGACGGCCCAGTTCTGATGGGCGTCGGATTGGCACCGGGATTGACCAGTGTCCTTGCCGCCGAAGCGCATCGACTCGGCGACGGACCCGTGGACATCGTGATCGGCCTCGGCGGCGGAGAACTACACGGGCCGGCCGCGACGGCGTGGACGTACGGGATGTTGGGAACGAGGTTTCCCGATCCCGACGGGCGATCGATCCGGAACTACACCGGGATGAAGACGTTTCGGATGCCGGCGGACGCGACCGGGTACCGATCCGGTCCTGCTGTGCGGGCAGACTTTTCGGACCAACATGCGTTGACGCGCGACCTTGGTGTTCCGGTCAGAACGTACCTGCGATTGGACACGTCCACCGCGACGCTCGGGCTTGCGGCCATGACGTGGGCGCCCGCCCTCCAGAAGGTAGTGCCGAAGAAGCTGTGGGGCTCGGATCGTTGGGTTGCGATGGCACGAACGGATACCGGCCCGGCGCTGTGGGTTTCGGGGCGTAGCCAGTCGGCCGCGACGGCAACCATCGCCGCGCGTGCCGTGCAGGTGATTCGAGACAGTGCAATCTCGAAGCCGACTTGGTTTCACGCGGTGGAGACCGCAGAGTCGTTACAACTGGCAGTTCCGGAACTGTCAGTGCGGCAATGGGATGGTACGAGGCGGACGTCCGGCAAGACCGTCGACTAGTCGGGGCGAGCCGAGAAACGGCAATCCGGCGGCCGCATTGGTGAGACAACCGGGAACGACGACGCGGACGACGCGCAGGCCGGCGCGGAGAACATCAGTTGTGGTCAGATCGACCCATGCCGGCCTGAAACCCGAACCTGTCAGTGCGCTTTCGGTGTCGATGGGTGACGTCAGAGAGTCGAGGTCCACCTCGCCGACGACGGCATCTGCCAGCTCACTCTCGAATCGTGCTTGGATCTCCGGGTCCAGGTGGAGCTGCAAGTGGCATCCGTAGTCCATGACGTCGGCAAAGTCCGATCGGTAGACGTCCGCGTAGTGTCGGTCGGCTCGCCACGGCGCAAGCGGGCTGGTCGGGGAGGCAGCGGCTAGACCGATGCCGCTCTCCGGGTCGTCGTAGTCGGCGGAAAGCAGTTGCAGCTGAAGCGCTTCGCCGAGCGACTTGAAAGCAGCCGTCTGCGCTTCTTCGTGGCAGGCGGTACCCATGGTCGAGTATCCGGTGAGTCGGTCGTGGACGAGGGCGCCGAGCACCGGGATGCCGAAATCGCTGTCGAATGACAACCACCTGGTCGAGAGGCTGCCGTGATTGCCCAGGCGCCGAAGCACCTCGGGGATGCCGGTGACTATCCGAACGCCGCGTCTTCCGGTCCAGGAAAGCGTCATCGCGTCGCGCTCGACTATCTCGCGCACTGCATTCCGTATCGCGAATTCCGTCGTGGGACCGGCGGCGAGACCCGCCTGTGCTACTGGAGAGATCGCCGGACCCGTCCGGGCGACGAAATGAGGATACGAACCCCAGACGAGTTCGGCCGGTACCCAGATATCCGAACCCGTCATCAGGTCGACTCCGCGAGTCCAGTCCAACTCGAGATCGTCGGTTGGTTCGACGAACGGGAACTGTGGCCGCGCGTACTGGGCGGCGTCGAAACACGCGAGTTGTGACAGGTCGATGCTTGCTCCGATCAATGCATCGGCCGACCCGCGGACGATCGGTTTGGTGACGATGTTCCCGCAATATCGTTCCACCGCTTCACCTATCGCGGCAGCGGTAGGCCGCGCACGGTCACCCAGATCGAAGCAGTATCCGGCACCCGCCGAGTCGCTGGACCAGGGTGAGAAGCGTGCCGAGTCGGAGACATACGAGTGAATCAGCTTGAACTCCGGCGGAAAGTGCTGGGGAACAACGGCGTCGACCAACTCTCGAATGATCCCAGTTCGGCGGTCGACGAGCAAAGTTCTCATGCGAGAGGAACCGGCAGATGCAGATGGGTGGTGGATGCGCTGGTCAATCTGCTACCTCCAAGAAGGGGAAAAGCTGCCGGCGCATTGTTGTAGAGGCCGGGAGACAGGACGCGGACGACGTGTAACCCGGCAATCGAGATGTCGCGAGTGGTGAGATCGACGGAAAGCGGCTGGTGTCCTCGGGACGTCAGGAGAGCAATCAGAGAAGTCAGATTCAGCGGCGCCTCGTCGGGAATCTCTGATACCGAGCGTGTTTCGGTGTAGTCGAAGAGATGCTCTTCCGCTGCCCCAGCCATCACGGGGTCGAGATACAGCTGGGCGACGGTCGGCAGATCGACGACGTCCTTCCACTGCGCATCGAACTCGTCCCGGTAACGACGGTCGGCCCGAAAGGGTTTGTACAGGTGCGCCGGCAGCGTTCCGTCCGCCACGCTGCGCCAGGTCGGCCCGTGGGGGTCGGCGAGGTCGATCGTGATGGCAAGTACGGCGTACGCCTCGACAAGGGCCTTCGAGACTGCCGCCTCCACCGTTGGTCGACAAGCTGTGCCCAGCGCGACCAATCCACGTCGGTCATCCCGGATCCACACTGCGGCGACGGGAATGCCGAAGGGGGAGGGAAGCAGAAGCACTCGAACGCTCCGAGTGTCGCTCTCCAGATCCCCGAGTTGGCGGTGCACAGGTAACCGCTCCCAGTCGGCGAGTTCGATTGCCGGCTGTGACCGGTCCCCGCACCACCACAGCGCGGTGGCATCGCGTTCGAGAAGTTCCAGCAGAGCTGACATCTCGGCCTCGGCGCGTGAGCGTCCCGCGGCGATTCCGGCGTACTGCAACGACGCGATCGGTGGTTCGCCGCGACGGGTGCCGGTGTAGTACCCGAGATAGGTCAAGGCGGCCGGCACATAGGTGGGCACTTTTTCGTCCATGGTGTGACCCAGCGCCCAGCGGATTTCCAGAGCCGATGTGAAGGGAGCAAAGGGGAATCCGGGAAGGCGGTACTGATCCTCGCTGTACAACGCAAATTTCGTCGGGTCGACGACCCGTGAGCCTGCCAGTTCCAGCGCTGACGCACTGCTGCGGATCAGATCTTCGGGGACCACGTTGCCGCAATATCTTTCGACAGCCTCACCGGTTGCCGCCCCGCGGGCCGCTGCGTCGTTGCGTATCGAAGCCCCGAATCCGTAAGGGTCCGCGCGAAACAGTGAACCGCTGCCGCCGAAGTTTCTGGTGTCGGCCACCCTCGCGGCCCAACCGACCCAGCCCGTCGGCATGTCCGAGCGAATGTGTGGTTCCAGTGAGGTCAGCACGCCGCTTCGGGCGTCGACCAGCAAGTCATCCACCGGCAGTTCCTCCGAGTATCGGCAGGGTCAACGACCCGGAAAATGATTGGTGCAGTGCGGTACTGCGTGTTCCTCGATAGCGATCACCGTCTCCGAGATTGCGTGCGAGCCGTGGGAAGTCCGAGCCGGCGATCCGCAGCGTCAAGACATCACCTGCGCGCACGGTGTGCAGCACGGGATCCAGATCGATTGTCACCATCGTCGGCTGCAGGCTGACACCCGCGCCACGAGCGATCGATCTCGTGACTCCAGTGGGATCGACGACGCTCAGTTCGGCGATCCAATCGGCTTCGCCCTGGGGTGAATGTACTTTCAGCTCCACCGAGGGTGTTCCGGAGAGTACGGAGTCGTGCTTGATATCGAAAGTCCAGACAACACAGTTGTTTCGGTCCCCTGAGGCTTCATACAGGAAGCTGTGGGCTGCGTCCTTCCGATCTGGTTCGAGACGAATCCGGTTCGCACCCGTGACATACGGTTCGGTCGACCATTCGCCTGCACCCCGGTCGAATACCCGATTGATGGTCACGGGCCGCGCCGAGAATATCGATTCCATCCACTCGACCTGAAGGCGGCCGAAACTTGTCTCGCCGACCATTCCAGGGCGGAGGTCGTGCGCCCAGGGACCCACGATCAAACTCTGCGGCGCACGCCACACGGATGCGAAGTGCCGCAGTGTCTCCCGAATCATCGCATCGTCCCAACCGCCGATGTGCAGCCCGGCGACGTCGAGTTCGGAGAGTTTGTCCGCGGACACCAGATCATCGCCACCGAAGTCTTCGCGCTCACGAGCGCGACGGATCGGCGTCAACCAGCCCGGTGAATCGGAGGTCAGGCCAACCTCCTCGATCATCGACTGCACCGGGAGATGTTCCAGCAAAGACGAATCCGAGCGCATCAGGGCAGGGATGAAACCCTCACGAGAGGAAGACGAATCTCCGTGCTCGCCCCACCACGCCAGATGCTCGGCGAGGAGAAGTATCCCCGAGGGATCACGTTTGACGCGGTCGCTTCCGATGGTCGGCACTTTGGAGACGACGCCGCGAGCGCGAAATGCCCGATCGGCGCTGGTGGTCTCGGCAGCAAACGCCCACGCAGTTCCGGCCGCATACGAAGCCCCGCTTGCGATGACGCACTCCGGTGTCCACGGCTGATCCTGCAGCCACTCGGCAAGGGCGGCGCCGTCCTCGCGCTCGTGGAGGTACGGTTCCCAAGATCCGGTGGAATCGTGCCGTCCACGTACGTCCTGACAGATGAAGGCAATTCCTCGCGATCGCCATTCGAGCCCCTCGGCCAGATGCCACCCGCGTCCGTACGGGGTACGGATCACGATCAGTCCCCGAGGTGAAGAATCTGGTGGGAGAAGCACATCCGTAGCCAGCGAAGAGCCGTCTGCCGCTGGGATCTTCACTCCGAGTGAGATCACCGGAGCGTCGGCGAAGGTTCGAGAACGCCGCCTGGCAGTGGTAGCACGGGATGGCGAGTCATCATGAGGGTTCGTGGATTCATCCGGATCTGGTGGTGAAGGTGTGATGGCGGTGCGCCGTAAGAACTAGCCACGACGTCCGAACATGCAAGTGCACTGACCATTGCGGCTGCGGTGGGTGAAAGTCCAAGCGGACGACGTTCGCTGTCGGCGAGGTGGTTCCACAGAGCCAGCAGGTGATCCGGTACACGTGACGCGGCTAGTCGTCGACCGCAGACGTCCCGGTAGCTCGCGCTGTCGATGCCGTCGAAGAAGGGACCGATGCAGATCTCACCCAGCTCCGCGTGGACGCGTTGCCACGGAGTTCGGCTGTGGCGGCACCAGGTATCGAGTTCCGACCACGCGTCGTGAGGAGGAGCGTCGGCAACCGACAGTACGAGGTCCGAAGACGCAACGTCGTCTTCGATTGGCGCAGTGGTGGATACGACCTCGAGGTCCGGAAGCGCCTTGGAGAGCAGAGCGATGCAGGCATCGGCAACGGGTCCGACCCCGTCCATCAGCACACGCTGTGGGGCCGGAATCTCTGGCACTTGACCTGGAACAGCCAGCACGCCGCGAGAGACGAGAGCGTCGGCGATCTCGATCGCTCCCGGGCCGAGCACCGAACCAGAGCGCCGGAGAAAGTTGTCGAGTTCCGCGAGGTCTTCGGCCGGCGCACCGATCGTGACCGCGTTCTCGTCCGGTGTCAGGTAATGCCAAACACCGTCCGGTGTCGGATACAGCTGGTGTCCGTCGGCGAGGGCGTACACGGATCTCCTTGTCGGTGCCCGCACCCGACGAGTCGGATGCGGGCGGGGTCATCGGCAGATCAGACCGTCGAAACAGTCCGGATCAGGGAAGGTTTCAGCTCTGGAAGCTGAACGGGTTGTCGACGAGCGCGTTGGTGCCCACACCCTGCAGAGCGTGTGCGGACGTCGCCTCGGCAACGGGCTCGAAGGTGAACGGGTTGTCGACGAGGGCGTTGGTGCCGACGCCCTGGAGTGCATTGGCCGGAGCCGAGTTGGAGACGCTGTCGAACGAAATGTTGCTCATTGTCATCCCTTCCGTAATGGAAACCATTTCCATTACGATGCCACCGTACGAAAGATCGCCACGGAGAGCAACAGGTACAAGAGAGTGCATACATGAGCGAGACCTCGACGACGGGATCCGCCGAAGCGCAACCACATGTGTTTCGGGACAGATCGTTTCGATTCTTCTTCACGGCTCGCACGATTGCCGTGGCCGGTGCGGCCGTCACCGGAGTGGCAATGCCGATTCTGGTGTTCGACATCAGTCGGTCTCCGTTTCTCACCTCGCTCGCGGCTGCGGGGACGGTTCTGCCGTACCTCGTGTTCGGCTTGTTCGCGGGCGCCGTGGCAGACCGAGTCAACCGGCGGACAGTCATCCTGTGTGCGCAGGCCGTCGCTGCTCTTGCCTTGGCGAGCATTCCGGCGGCTCAGGCGCTCGGTGTGTTGACGGCATGGCACGCGGTCGGCGTATCGATGTGCATCGGAACGTGTTTCGTGTGGTTCGATGCTGCAGCTTTCGGAGCGTTGCCTGCGCTGGTCGGTCGGCAGAGAATACCGGCCGCCAACAGTGCGCTGTGGACTTCCAGCACGCTCGTCGATGTTGCCTTTCCGGCTATTGCAGGAGTGCTCGTGGCGTCGATCGGCCCGGCCTACGCATTGGGTGCTGATGCACTGGCCTACGTATTGGCCGGGCTGGCCATGGCGTCGATCGGAGCCTCGTTCTCGAGTACTCCTGCGGCGCCGAAGAAGTCGGAACCCGGAATTGCGCGTGACATACGCGAAGGCCTCAGCTTCCTCTGGCAGTCTCCGCTCCTGCGAGCCTTGACCGGCGTCGGCTTCGTCAATTCGCTGACGCAGGGTGCTGTCACGGCGCTCCTGGTGGTGTACGCGACCGAGAGGCTGGGGATTTCGACGTCGAGTCCGATGATCGGGGCCGTGTGGACAGCAGTCTCCGTGGGTGGCGTGGTCGGCGCAGTCTTGCTCCCACGCCTACCGGCGCAATGGCCGGTCGGCGCGATCACTGTCGGTGCGTTGACCATCGCCCCGGTGGTGCTGTTCGTCGTTGCGACAACCAGCAACACCGCCGCCGCGATCACCGCTCTGACCGTCTACTCCGGCTGTGCGACTGTCACCATCCTCAACGGCATCGGTGCACGTCAGCGTCTGACTCCGGATCGTCTACAGGGGCGCGTGAACACCACGGCGAGGATGGTCGCCTGGGGTGGTTCGCCGGTGGGTGCCTTGATTGCCGGGGCAATTGCAGGACGATGGGATATCGGCACCGCCTACCTCGTTGCGTGCAGCTTTGCGCTGGTCGGGGCACTCTTCGCGTGGGTGAGCGCCCTGCGTACCGATCCTTGTCCGCACAGATGAGCATGTCACTATTAATGAAAACGACTGTCGTTATGATTAGATCCACCTGTTCATCCCTGTGAACCCCCGCCTATTCAGGAGTGCGATGACGCTGACCAGCGAAGCAGTACCTGATGCCCCGTCGCGTGCGCATCCCGTCGGCGACCGCGGATACGTCCCGTTTCTGTTGGCCACGGCCGTGGTTCTTGCCACCGTCTCCACCGTCGCGGTGTGGTCGGGCGCTGCGTCGCTGTCCTTCGCCGACGTATTCGCGGTGTTGTACGCGCACGTCGGTGGACCGCCGGTCGACCCGCTACTCGATCGGATCGTGTGGGGACTGCGGGTTCCGCGCATTCTGATCGCGGCACTGGCAGGTGCCGGGTTATCACTGGCCGGCGCGGTACTGCAAGCGTTGGTGCGCAATCCGATTGCCGATCCGTACATCTTGGGTGTCGGTTCCGGAGCGTCATTCGGCGCAGTGCTGATCATGACGACGGGCATCGGAACCGGCCTGTCGATCGGTGTTCCGGTGGCAGCCTTCCTGGGGGCCATGGTTTCCCTGATCGCGGTTCTCGTACTGGGTCGGCGCGAGGGAATGCTTGTCCCGCTGCGCATGGTCCTGGCCGGAGTTGCCATCGGCTATCTGCTTTCGGCTGCAACAAGTTTCGTGCAGTTACGCGCCGATCCGAGTCAGCTTTCGGGAGTGCTCTTCTGGTTACTCGGTTCGGTGAGCGGGGCAGGGTGGTCGGATCTCGGTGTGCCCGCCGCGGTGATCACCGTCTGTGCGGCAGTGCTGTTGACGCAGTCTCGCCAACTCAACGCGCTGGCGATGGGAGACGAGAGCGCGCAATCGGTGGGCGTCGACGTGCGCCGTACCAGGTTGCTACTACTGGTGATCGCGTCGTTGCTGACCGCGGTTGTTGTATCCGTTGCCGGCGGAATCGGTTTCGTGGGGCTACTCGTGCCGCACGCCGTAAGACTCCTCGTCGGATCCGACCACCGCAAGCTGCTGCCGGCAACCGCGCTGGTCGGTGCAACCTTCCTGGTGATCGTCGATCTTGCGTCTCGGATGTTGGATGCGCCCAACGAATTACCGCTCGGAATCATCACCGCCGGATTGGGTGCTCCGTTCTTCCTCTGGTTACTTCGACGCGACGGAGGTGCGCAGTCATGAGATTGTCGGCCAGCGGGATTCAGGTCGTTCGAGGTGGGCGTCTGGTGGTTTCCGGCGTAGATCTCGAAGCGCCCGAGGGGAGCGTGGTCGGACTCGTCGGGCCGAACGGCAGTGGAAAGTCCTCCCTCCTGCGCGCGTTGTACCGCTCGATGAAGCCGCGAAGCGGAATCGTGAAGGTCGACGAAGTGAACGTGTGGGACGATCTCTCGCCACGATCCGCAGCACGCATCATCGGTGTTGTGGGGCAAGAGCATTCATCCGACTTCTCGTTCAGCGTCCGCGAGGTGGTGGCGACGGGCCGGACGCCGCATCACAGCGCATTCTCTCGACTCGGTGAAATCGACCGGGACATCGTCAGTGCCGCACTGGCGCGAACCGGTATGCACGGCTTCGGATCACGACTCTTCGCTGAACTGTCCGGCGGAGAAAAGCAGCGGGTGATGTTGGCCCGGGCGATCGCTCAACAACCTTCGGTGCTGGTCTTGGACGAGCCCACCAACCACCTCGACATCCGAGCTCAACTCGAACTGATGGAATTGGTCGCCGAACTCG
The DNA here is from genome assembly GCF_056401575.1 of Rhodococcus sp. P4_E4. NCBI lineage: Bacteria > Bacillati > Actinomycetota > Actinomycetes > Mycobacteriales > Nocardiaceae > Rhodococcus > Rhodococcus sp. P4_E4. Next base: position 202,361 of record NZ_JBFUJB010000005.1, read on the forward strand.
GTACCACGACGATTGTCGCGATCCATGAACTCGCCTTGGCCGCAGCGTATTGCGACTACGTCTGTCTGCTCTCCGGCGGGGTAGTTGTCGCGACAGGACCAACGGCCGAGGTCCTCACCGAGGACCTGGTGTCCGAAGTATTCGGGGTTCAGGTGCATCTCGGCACTCATCCGTTGACCGGGCGCCCCCTGCTCTCGTTCGCCCCTCCGCTCCTAAACACGAAAGAAGCAGTTTCTTGAAATCCTCGATACGTACTGCCGCGCTGTTGTGCTCGGCCGTTACCGTCACTGCAGTACTGACCGCATGCGGAAACTCCACGGCGGATTCGGCGACGTCGTCGTCCGAGAAGATTTCCGTCACCAATTGTGACCGCGAGGTCACGTTGCCCAAGACGGCGGAGCGGATTGTCTCGCTGTATCCGTCGATGACGGAGCTTCTGATTCAACTCGGTGCCGCCGACCACATTGTCGGACAATCGAATACCGATCTCTCTCCTCCCAGCCCCGAACTCGCGGATCAGTTCGCGGCCGTGCCGGTACTGAGCACCGGAGTTCCCGCGAAAGAAGCATTGCTCGACGCCCGTCCGGATCTGATCGTCTCCGACGGGGAATATTGGTTCGACGGTGACCGACTGCAGAGCATGGACGAATTGCGTGACCTCGGCATCCCGATCTTCGTGAACAGCGGCTACTGCCACAAGGCGGTCACCGAGGGGCGGATCGACGACGTCTGGTCCGACATCGACGGTCTCGGTGCCCTGACCGGAACAAGTGACGAAGCAGCAACTCTCCTGGCAGATGGCAAGAAGTCGCTCGCAGAAACCGAGGCGTCCGTGGCCGGGAAGGAGCCGGTTCCCACTGTGATGGTTCAGGTTTCGGAGGGGCAGTCCTACGCTCTGGCGAGGGGCCTCTACAGCAGCGTGCTCGAGGCGGCCGGGGGAAAGAACCTCTACGAGAGCGACCTTCCGGATGGGAAGTACTTCGGCCAGGTAGCCACCGAATCGATACTCGCGAAGTCGCCGCAGGCAATTCTTGTCGTTTACTCCACCGAGTCGGCTCGGGAATCCACACTCGACGCTGCTCGCACGGCATTTGCCGGGACGCCTGCCGCGACGTCGAATGCGATCTTTGCAGTCCCGGAGGCGTGGTTCGCCGGTGAATTGGTGTCGATCGACGGAGCTGCCGAGGTGTCTCGCCTGCTGCACCCGGGTTCGTGACCGCACTCGAGCGAATCGAGGCCGTCGTATCGCTGCATGCAGCGTTGGACCGGACGGTGAGTCCGTCGGAGCTACCGTTCGACGAGCACGCACTGCCGCCGGTGACGTGTGAATCCGTGGACCTGCCGGCCCCGACGTCACTGCCGGCCCGCGGGTTCGCGGACGTCTTGCAGGCTCGAGGGAGCCGCTACGACCCCGCACAGACGGCACTCCGAGCAGGCGAGCTGTCAAACGTGTTGCACCACAGCCTTGTCAGCAGCCCGACCGCGGGCGGGATGCGCGAACTGACGGTGTTGATGGGTCTCACCCGGCCCTGTGATCCGCTCGGAGTCGGGGTGTACCGGTACGCCCAGGGCCGCGCCGAGGCTGTCCGGCCAGGCGACGTGCGAGAGCACCTTCGAGCGAGCCTTCTCCAACCCGAGTTCGTCGACGTGTTCCCGGTTCTTCTGTTTGTCGTCGCGAACGTGGAAGCGCCGCTCGAGAAGTACGCGATGCGGCACTACCGCACGATGCACGTGGATGCCGGTGTGCTGGTTCAGAATCTGTACCTTGTGACCGAGGCGATGGGACTTGTGGGCTGCGCCATCGCAGGATTCACGGATGCGCGAGTGGCATCTCTGTTGAATCTCGCGACGACGCAGCTTCCCGTCATGGCTTTTGCACTCGGGCGGCCCAGCTAGTTCAGGCGAGGATGCGGGCCTTCTGGGTCTCGAACTCGGCCTCCGTCAATACGCCGGCATTCTTGAGTTCGCCCAGCTTGGTGAGCTGTTCGAGCTTCGCGTCCATCGACATTTCCGATTCTGCCGGAGCTGCCTGCGGCGGGAGGGGCGGTAGATCGGGAATCGGCGGCACCGGCTGGACCTGCGCTGCGCGGGCCTGATCTTCGGCGGCCCAACGGGTCCGCTGACGGCGCTGAACATTGCCGTGAATGGAGCTTGCGACGGCTACCCGGCCGGCTCGCCTCAAGAAACTCATGCGTCCTTCTCCGTGGTATCCGGTGCGGTGTTGTCCAGTGCAGCAGCCAGTTCGTCCACGCTCAGGTGACCTTCGGTGACAACCTTTGCGCCGCTGCGGGTCCAGGCCTCGATGACCGGCAGTATTGCCAGTTCCTCGTAGACGAGTACGGCGGCAACACTTCCGGCGGCCAACTCGTCACCAACGGCAGCGATGTCGCCGGCGTCGAGCAGTCCGGAGGCAGCGCCGTCGAACTGCGCCAGATCGAAATCTGCGAGTTCGAAGGTGGACGCGGGTACGACGGATACCGATCCGTCGGCGGCTTTGGTGACGAACTCGAGGTCGAGGATGCGGATCACTCCGGAGTCGACGAGAGTGAGCAGCTGCTCGAATCCCGCGGAGGTCGGTGCACCGCCGGGAAACTCGACGGCAACGTATTCGATCGGACCGAATTGGTCTTGGTTGGACATCGGTTACTTCTTGCCCTTCGTGGGTTGCGGTTCGTCCAGAGCAGGTACTTCGTTGGGCATGCGCCCGGCCGGAATGATGGCGAGCAGAGAGAGCCCGGCGAGTACGAGCAGCGAGGTTCGCAGTGCGCGCAGGCGCGCTTCGGTGTTGATCCGGATGGCTTCGTCGATCTGTGCCTGTGTCGCCGAGGTGTTTTCGAGCGTCACGACGAGTTGATCGTTGGGGACGAAGTTGACCTGGTCGAGATTGATCCCTGACTCGACCTTGAGCGATGCCGGGATGGTGGGGTTGTCGATCAGCTGCGAGCTGACGAGGGTACCCAGGATTCCGACGGCGAACACGCTGGCCACCGCGATGCCGACGCTGCCGGACATGTTGTGTACCAGTCCTCGCCAGGCGCCGACGTCACCGGCCAGTTCCTTGGGAGCTGCGGTGAGGAGGGTGTTGAACACCAGCGCAACGATGGCGCCCTGCCCGAGGCCGAGCGTGATAAGGCCGATGACAACAAAGATCTGATGCCAGTCACCACGAATGGTGAAGGCCAACAGTATGAGTCCAGCGGCAACAACGACGAACCCGGCTCGTGCGATCAGACGCGGGGAGTACGTCTTGTACAGGCGCGCGACGACGGTGCTCGCGATGAAGATCGAGAGTGTGTACGGGATGATCGAGAACGACGTCTGCAAGCTGCTGCGGCCCTGGATGATCTGCATGTACAGCGGAATGAGGAAGTTGGCCGCGGTTCCCACGAACATCATCGTCGCCATGCAGATCGTGGTGGCGCGCTCGGCGCCGGTCTTGAGGACGTCGAGATTGAAGAGCTGAGGCTTGTTCTGCGCCTTGCGGCTTCGCGTCCACTGGAAGAATCCCTGCGCGCAGATGGTGCCGAGGACGATCAGGATGGCCGCGGGTGAAACACCGATGACCGAGAACGGCGCAGCGTCGGTGGCCAGGATGACGCCCCACGAGTTCAGGCCGCTGAAACCGAAGCTGAGCAGGATGACGGCAACGGCAGCCAGTGCGGCGCCGGCCCAATCGATGGTGATGTCCTTCTGCGGGGGAACAGGTTTGACACGGAAACTCAGGACCAGGTTGACCACGGCGAGCGCCACGACGAGGGCGAAGGAGTAACGCCACCCGATGGTCGTCGCGAAGGAACCGGCGATGAGTAGTGCCAGCACACCGGCTGCGGGGATTGCTGCTGCCAGGTAACCGATGGCCTTTGCCTGCTGATCGCCATTGAAGTTGGTGGCGATGAAAACCGTCAACGCGGGGGCGATGAGAGCGATCACGGCGCCGGACGCGGCTTGCGCCACGAACAGCATTGCCGGGCTCTGGCTCAGAGCGACCGCAGCCATCGCGAGACCGTGAATCGCGACGGCAATCTGGAAGACCAAACGCGTCCCGTAGCGGGCGCCGATCTTGGCGCCCAGCAGAATGAAGGCAGCCATGGCAAAGGTGCCTGCGGTGATCGCGGTGCCGACACTTGTTGCAGGAGTGTCGAGATCGGTGGTGATGCCGGCCATCGAGACGGTCAGCGCATTGACGGCGAACGACGCCTGAATCTGCGTGAGGACCACCACGATCAGTGGTAGCCAGGAGGCGGTGGTTACGGCGGCCGACGTATCGGCTGCGCCAGGCTTTACGGACATCATGGGTCACGCCTTCCTCGACACTGCGTGTACTCGCGGCGTGCCCGGATCAGCCACGCACGGTTACATTAGCCGGAATTGTGCTGAATGGTCGCCTGCAAGTGGTTGGTTTCTTCGCGGTAGACCACCATCTCCCGTTGCAAGGCGCGCCGGAAGCGTGGTTGCTCGGCCAGGAGTACGGCCAGTACGGTCAGCAACAGCCACGTCGCGGCCGCGCTCGCGAGGAGCAGCAGGACCGGAATCCACGGCCCGCCCATTTGTTCGAGCAGCGTCGTCTTGGCCCAGACTCGCCAGTAGAGCATCAGATTGACGATSAGTCCGACACCGTACGAGATGACGAAAGACAGCAGGAACTGCTTCCACGTGCCGTCGTGGCGCCTCGCCGTCATCGGTTCGGCCCGCAGCGGCAAGGCCACGGACATCACGTTGGCGACACCGAGCCACAGCAGGATCATGGTCAGTACCTGACCGCACGCCTTCACCAGATCAGCACTGCTTCCGGAGCGCCACGCGAGGATGGCACTGAGCAAGAACCCGGCGCTGCCGACGAGAAGCAGCATCATCGCATTCTTCGCGACGAGGACGTGCCAGAGCCTGGTTCCGCCGGACAAAGCAGCACGGACGCGGCCGGCGTCGAAGCTGAGCGCATTGGTGCACACGACGCTTCCGACCACACCCGAGAGTGCGTACAGCGCAAGGTAAGGCAGTCGATCTTCCTTGGCGTCCCACTGGAAGAGGCGAATGAATGCCAGGTACACCAAGCCCATTCCGAGGCTCAGCCCCAGTCGAAAAGCGATCGACCGAGGCTTGCCACTCACGACGTGCCGTGCTTCCTCACGGATCCGGGAGCCGAGATCCTGCACGTGCCGGACGACGGGGTTGCCCGAGTTCAGCGGGACGTAACCGCGGATCGCGGCGGCGACGGTATCGGTATCTCCGGCATCGAGCGCGGCGACGCGTGCTTCGAGAACCGCAAGGTGGGCGGCGCGCAAGGCTATCCGCGCGGTGGTCACCGCGGCGACGGCGTCGGCCTCGGCCTGCGCGGCGGTGCTGATGCCGGCGTCGGCGGGCAGCGGCGGCTGCAACGTCGTGATCAGTTCGAGTTGGCGAGCCATGTGCGGCGACGGCGACAACCCGCTGTACGACGGTCGGCTCAGCGCTGATCGTTCGTCGTCGAGCGAATCACGCACGGACGCGGCAGCCTTGCGGACGGCTGCCGGGTTGTGCCAGCGCACCGACCGGGCGTCACGCTCGGCGGCGACGGCCCGGGATGCAACCTCGGTCAGATCCTCCACCGCTGTCAATGTCTGCTCCACTCGGTTTAGGTTGGTTTCATGACCACCAACTCGGAAAAGGAAGATCTCCAGCGGTACCTGCAGGCAGCACGTGACGCGCTCGTCTGGAAGCTCGACGGGCTGTCGGAGTATGACATTCGGCGTCCGATGACCCGGACAGGGACCAACTTGTTGGGACTGGTCAAACACATGATCGGCGTCGAGCTCGGGTATTTCGGTCCGACGTTCGGCCGTCGGGTTCCCGATCTACCGGCGTGGTTGCGTTCGGAGGAACTCAACGTCGACATGTGGGCCCGCGCCGATGAGTCCAGTGCCGACATCGTCGAAACCTATCGCCGCACCTGGGCTTTCGCTGACGCCACGATCGAGCAGCACGATCTGGACGCCCCCGGCTTCGTGAAGCACTGGCCGGAGGATCGTCGCGACGTCACATTGCACCGGATACTCGTTCACGTTGTCACCGAGATCCATCGGCACGCCGGCCACGCGGACATCGTGCGGGAGCTGATCGACGGCGCTGCTGGGATGAAGGCGGGCGACAACAATCTGGCTCCCGGTGATGAGGCGTGGTGGGCCGAGTACAACGACCGACTGGAGACGGCGGCACGCGAGGCCCACCACGCCTGAACTACTCGAATACCGCTGCCGCACCGATCACCACGACGACGATCGCCGGGCCGACCATGTCGCCGGCCCCACGGGTGATCCGGGAGACGATTTTCTTCTCGCCCAGCTTCGCGACTGAGCCGACGAGAACGGCGGCGAGGATGCCGCAATTCTTGACATTGACGTCAACGTCAACACACACTGTGACGGTGACCACCAGCGAAACGCAGGAGCGAGCGCGGACAGCCCGCAAGCTCGGGGACGGTCCACGTCGGGCCGGCCTGCTCGACACCGCTGCTCTCTGTTTCGGCGAACTCGGATACGACGCCGTGACCGTCGAGACCATCACCACCAGGGCCGATGTGTCCCGAGCGACCTTCTACGCGTACTTCTCGTCGAAGGACGAGGTCTTTCGTGCCGTCGCCGAAATGATGTGCCGACGGTTTCTCGACGCCCAGCACATGGAGGGGCCAGCGGCCGAGGATCTACGCGAAGTTCTCAGAACGACCACGTCGGCGTTCATCACGGCCGTGTACACCTACGGGGACCTGCTCGCGGTGATCGAGCACCGGGCGCGGGTGGATTCCGAGGTCGAGCGCAGTTGGTCAGCAGTTCGCGAAAAGCTCGTGAGCCGCTACGTACGCTTCGTCGAACGTATTCGACAGGTTCACGATGTAGATCCCTGCGTTTCGCCCCCGGTGCTCGTTCAGATGATCTCGGACGCACAGATGGCCGGTGGAGCACGACTGAGTAAGGCGAGTGTCGAAGAGCAGAACCAGTTCATTGCAGATATGACGACGATGTCCGAACGGTTGATCGGGTTCGAAGAGTCGAAATAGATTTCTTTTACGAATGGAGTGATCGGTGGCAGAACAAGACGTGCTCGAAGCGGCTCTGGCGGAAATCACTGCGCTGCAGCAGGCGCATTGGCCCGCCGGGATTCCCCGCGCCGTCGAGTATCCGCTCGAAGGCGGGGGACTTGTCGACTACTTGCGGCATTGGGCGCTCGAGCGGCCGGATACTCCCGCAATCGTCTTCTACGGCCGCGTCATCACGTATTCCGAATACGACGAGCTTTCGGATCGTTTTGCCGGATGGCTGCTTTCACTCGGAGTTGAACGAGGTGATCGTGTCGGCGTTCACCTGGTCAACTGCCCGCAGTTCCACATCGCGATGCTCGGCATTCTCAAGGTCGGTGCGGTTCACGTGCCCATCAATCCGCTCTTCCGTGAACACGAATTGATTCACGAACTCAACGATGCCGGCGTCAAGGTCCTACTGACGCAGAACACTTTCTCGAAGCTGGTGAAGAAGGTTCGCTCACAGACTCCACTCGAACACGTCGCGAAGACTGCAGTATCGGACATGCTGACTGCGATCCCCACCGTCGAACTGCCCTTCGAGGTCGACGATCCGCGCCTGAGCGACTGGCAGTCGATCATCACCAGTGAGCGGGTGACTCCCGTTGCCACCGAACTCGATTCCCTCGCCGCCCTGAACTACACGGGCGGAACGACGGGAATGCCCAAGGGCTGTGAGCACACTCAGCGCCACATGGTTTACACCGCGGCCACCGCGACGCTTGCCGGTGGTGACCAGGTGGGTGCCAATCCGCCGGTATCCCTGGTGTTTCTGCCGATCTTCTGGATCGCGGGTGAGGACTTCGGCATTCTGGTTCCGCTCGTCAACGGCGGAACCGTTGTCCTGCTGAATCGTTGGGATGCGGAGACCACGCTCGACGCGGTCGAGACCTACGGTGTGACCTCGCTGGTCGGAACCGTCGACAATTACGTCGAACTGATGGACACATCAGGGTTCTCGGAGCGAAATCTCTCGACACTCCAGAACGCCATGGCAGTCTCGTTTGTTCTCAAACTCGATCCGGCCACGCGCCAGCGGTGGCGCGAGGCTACCGGCGGTGTTCTGCGCGAAGCGAGCTACGGCATGACCGAAACCCACACCGCGGACACGATCACCCTCGGTTTCCAGGACGGCGACTACGACCTGAAAAGCGAGCCGGTGTTCTGCGGAATTCCGGTGCCCGGTACCGATGTTCTGATCGTCGATCACGACGGCAGGCCGGTTCCCGTCGGTGAGCACGGACAGATCATCGTGCGCAGTCCGTCGATCCTTTCCGCGTACTACCGCAACGAGGCTGCCACCGCCGACGCCATCCGTGACGGCTGGTTGCAGACCGGCGATGTCGGAAAGTTCAGTGAGCGTGGTGGTTTGCACTACCTGGCGCGAAACAAGGAAATGATCAAGACCAACGGCATGAGTGTCTTCCCCTCCGAGGTGGAAGCGCTGCTGATGCTGCATCCCGCGATCGAAAAGGCTGCGGTGGTACCGAAACCGGACCAGGAGAAGGGGCAGGTGGCTTTTGCGTTTGTCCAGCTGGTCGAGGGTTCCGACACCGCGGCCGACGAGATCGTCTCGTGGGCCAAGGAGAACATGGCTACGTACAAGGTGCCCGAAGTGGAAGTGCTCGAGGCGCTTCCGATGACTGCAACCGGAAAGGTGCGCAAGGGCGATCTGTTCGAGCGCACTCAGGGGGAAAAGTGAGACTGCTGATTGCGAACCGCGGCGAAATTGCGCTGCGGATCATTCGAACTGCCCGTGAACTCGGGATCGAAACGGTGTCGGTTTACGCCGAGGACGACGCGTCCAGTCCGCACGTCGCGGCGGCCACGGAGTCGGTGCCGCTCGGAGCTTCGGGCGCATCCGCGTATCTCGATCAGAGCGCACTGCTGAAGATCGCGGCCGAAACGGGCGCCACGCACGTGCACCCGGGCTACGGATTCCTCAGTGAGAATGCCGAATTCGCGCAGGCGTGTACCGAGGCGGGCATCGTCTTCGTCGGCCCGGACGCCCAGGTTCTCCGGACTTTCGGCGACAAGGCCAGCGCCCGCACTGCGGCGGTCGACTCCGGCGTACCGGTCCTGCCGTCGACATCGGCGAACGCCGACCTCGACGAGGTGCGTGAATTCTTCGAGCGCAACTCCCGCGGCATCATGATCAAGGCGCTCAGCGGCGGCGGTGGCCGCGGCATGCGTGCGGTGCGCGACCCGAAAGCGCTCGACGACGCGTACCGTGTGTGTGCGGCCGAAGCCCAGTCGGGATTCGGCAGTTCGGCACTGTTCGCCGAGGTACTCAGTGAGCACGCTCGGCACATCGAAGTGCAGATCGTGGCGGCGCCGGGGCAAGGCGGAACCCACGCGCTCGCTCTGGGTGACCGTGATTGCAGCGTCCAACGTCGGCATCAGAAGTTGATCGAGGTTGCGCCCGCGCAGGGGCTGTCGGGGGCCCTGCGCGAGCGGCTTCACGCTGCGGCCGCGCGGCTGTGCGCCGAGGTCGGCTACCGAGGCATCGCGACGGTCGAGTTCCTGGTCGAGGAACGCGGATTCGTCTTCCTCGAAGTCAATCCCCGAATTCAGGTGGAGCACACGGTGACCGAGGAGGTCACCGGAATCGACCTCGTCGCCGTGCAACTCGCTGTCGCGGACGGGGTTCAGTTCGAGGACCTGGACCTGCCAACCGGAATTACCGCCGTCGAGAAGGTATCGGAGACAGTCGGATCCGTGGCGTCGGCGTCGGGGATCGCGATACAGGCCCGCGTCAACATGGAAACCATGACGCCGGACGGCAATGCGCTACCGTCCTCCGGCACGCTCGACAACTTCACTCCTCCTGGCGGACCCGGCGTGCGCGTGGATACCTTCGGTACGGTCGGACTCTCGCCGAGTGCGCGTTACGATTCGCTGTTGGCGAAGGTCGTCACCCACACGCGTCGATCGGATTTTCCTGCCGCTGTGCGCAAGTCGATTGCTGCTCTGAGTGAGTTCACCATCGACGGCGTGGCGACCAACCTCGAATTCCTGCAGGCAATACTGTCGGACAAGGACTTCCGCGACGGCCTGGTCGACGTCGACTGGTTGGGTTCTCGATTGGCGGACCTCGTTCCCGAAGCGGGCCCACAAACACCCTCCGCGAGTGTGGACGTGGCGCCGGACGAGGACGTGGTCCGTGCACAGATGGCGGGAATCGTCGTCGAACTTGCCGCAGTCGGTGACGGCGTCCATGCGGGTGGCCAGGTCGCCGTCCTCGAAGCGATGAAAATGCAGCATGTTCTCTCGGCGCCCGGTGACCTCGAAGTGGTCCGGATCCTGTCGTCACCGGGGAGATCGGTGAGTGCGGGCGAACCGTTGCTCGTCGTCCGTAGCGCAAGCTCGGGATCGAAGCTCGCCGAGGTCGACGAGGTGGACCTCGACGACGTACGTCCCGATCTGGCGGAGATCATCGCTCGCCACGAGGTGACCCTGGACGCGGCGCGGCCCGCGGCAGTGGCGAAGCGCCACAAGCTGGGGCGGCGGACTGCTCGCGAGAACGTCTACGACCTGGTCGACGACGACAGCCTGGTCGAGTACGGCGCTCTCGCACTGGCTGCGCAGCGCAGTCGGCGAAGCGAGGAAGACTTGATCGCCAACACTCCTGCTGACGGTCTGATCGGCGGAGTGGCGACCATCAGCGGCGGCGAGAGCGTCGTGATCTCGTACGACTACTCGGTGCTCGCCGGTACCCAGGGCATGCGCAATCACGCCAAGACCGACCGCCTGCTCGAGATCGCCGATCGCAAGCGAGTTCCGGTAGTGCTGTTCGCGGAAGGCGGCGGTGGTCGCCCCGGTGACACCGATGCAGGGGCGGGAGCGGGCCTGGAACTGGGAACCTTCCGTGCCATGGCGGCGCTGAGCGGCCGCGTACCCATGGTCGCTGTCGTGTCCGGCCGCTGCTTCGCGGGCAACGCGGCCCTGGCCGGTGCCTGCGATGTACTGATCGCGACGCCCGACGCCAACATCGGCATGGGCGGCCCTGCCATGGTCGAGGGCGGCGGGCTCGGAAACTTCCGCCCCGAGGACATCGGCCCCATCGATGTGCAGCGCCGTAACGGCGTCGTACACCTGGTGGCTGACGACGACGCTCATGCGGTGGCGCTGGCCAAGCAGTACCTCGGCTACTTCCAGGGTGCGAGCCAGGCGTGGACGGCTCCGGATCCGCGGCTCTCCCGGCATGTGGTGCCGGAGAATCGCCTGCGCTCGTATGACGTTCGTGGAGCGATCGAGGCGATCGCGGACGTCGACAGTGTCCTGGAACTGCGTCGCGATTACGGTCGCGGTGTAGTGACGGCACTCGTTCGTGTCGAAGGAGTTCCGTACGGTGTGCTGGCGAACAGCAGCGAGCATCTCGGCGGAGCAATCGACGCGGAAGCCTCCGACAAGGCTTCGGATTTCCTGGAACTGCTCGAAGCGCACCGCATCCCTCTGGTGACCCTTTGTGACACACCGGGATTCATGGTGGGTCCGGACTCGGAGGAGGAGGCGACGGTCCGAAGGTTCGGCAGATTCTTCGTTGCCGGTGCTCGCCTGACGGTGCCGTTCGGAACGATCATCCTGCGCAAGGGGTACGGGTTGGGCGCCATGGCGATGGCCGGTGGTTCCTTCCACGCACCCGAGTTCACGGTGGCGTGGCCGACCGGCGAGATCGGGCCGATGGGTCTGGAAGGTGCCGTGCGCCTCGGTTTCCGTAAGGAACTCGAATCCGTCGAAGACCCGGAGGCTCGGGAAACTCTGTTCGGTCAGTTCGTGGAACTGGCCTACGCACAGGGCAAGGCATTGATGGCGGCTACCACGTTCGAACTGGACGATGTCATCGATCCCGCCGACACCCGCGCCTGGATCAGGCAGCTCGGCAGAAACAGTTGAGATCCTGCTGATTCGAGCTGTTGCCGCACGTGGGCAGGGCAACTAGCCTTGCCCACGTGTCGGCTGCGCGAGATAACGTCCTGATCATTCATTGGCACGACCTGGGCCGACACCTCGCGAGTTACGGTGTCGCCGGGGTCAACAGCCCCAACCTGGACCGGCTGGCGGCAGAAGGCATCCGGTTCTCCGACGCACACGCGACGGCGCCGCTGTGCTCACCTTCGCGCGGTTCTCTCTTCTCGGGCAGGTATCCGCACAACAACGGTCTGATCGGGTTGGCGCACCACGGCTGGGAGTACCACGCTGAGGTGCAGACGCTTCCGCAGATCCTCTCCGACAACGGTTGGTACACCTCGCTCTTCGGCATGCAGCACGAGACTGCGTACCCGAAGCGACTTGGCTATCACGAGTACGACGTCACGAACTCGTTCTGCGACTACGTGGTTCCGCGTGCCCAGAACTGGCTACGACGCTTCCCGCCCGAGCCTTTCCTTCTCACCACGGGGTTCTTCGAAACGCATCGGCCGTACCCGGCCGATCGCTATACCCCGGCGGACACCGCAGCGCTGGAGGTTCCCGGATATCTTCCCGACGTGCCGCAGGTACGCGAGGACCTGGCCGAATTCCACGGCAGCGTAGAGGTAGCCGACGCCGCGGTGGGTGATCTGCTCGGGACGCTCGAGGAAGAGGGGCTCGACGAGAACACGTGGGTCTTCTTCCTCACCGATCACGGCGCCGCGTTCCCACGTGCCAAGTCGACGCTCTACGCACCGGGCACCGGGATTGCGTTGATCGCTCGGCCGCCGGCTCGGTATCGCAGTGGCGGAAAGGAATACGAGACACTGTTCAGCGGTGCGGATCTTGTTCCTACCATTCTCGATCTCCTCGGTATCGACGTCCCCACCGAGGTGGAAGGGCGCTCGCACGCCGATGCCCTCGTCGATCGTGGAACCGAGCCGTCCGAACCCGTCCGGACCTCCTTGTTCACGGAGAAGACCTTTCACGACAGTTTCGATCCCATTCGCGCGGTGCGCACCAAGGACTACAGCTACATCGAGAACTACGCTGTCCGCCCCGCGCTGGATCTTCCGCTCGACATCGAGGACAGTCTTTCCGGAAAGGCGCTCGGCACCGAGCATCTGGCGGTACGCGCACCCCGGGAGCTGTACGACCTTCGTGCCGACCCCGACGAGAAGATCAATCTGATCGATCGACCGGAAGTCTCGGCAATACAGGCGGAATTGTCCTCGCAGCTTCACACGTGGCGCGCCGAAACGGATGATCGTCTCCCGGACGAGGCATTGGGAAGCGCGATGGCGGTGCATCGCATGGCGGCGTACCTCGAGAAGATCGGTGTCCGACCCAACGTGCGGTCCGCCTACAGTGCGGACCGCGGTTACCTCGAGTCGGACACCGAAAACCCCTAGGGCCTGGCGGTTTCGCGCTCCTCCAACAATGCGATGACCCGCCCGACCAGTTCGTTGATGTCAGCGCCTGTCGTGTCGAAAGCCAGGTCCGGGTCCTCCGGAGTCTCGTACGGTGCGTCGATTCCGGTGAGCCCCTTCAGTTCACCGGCCCGCGCACGCGCGTACAGGCCCTTGGGATCTCGGCGTTCGCATTCTTCGACGGGAGTGGTGACGGCAACTTCGAGGAAGGTGAGCCCGGCAGCTTCGTTGAGAGCACGCGCAATTGCTCGATCCGAACGCAGCGGTGAGACCATCGACGCGATGGCCACGACGCCGGCATCGGCGAACAGCCGAGTGAGATGCCCGACGCGCCGGATGTTCTCGGCCCGGTCTCCCGGCGAGAACCCGAGATCGTCGGAGATACCGTGGCGGACGTTGTCACCGTCCAGGAGATACGCGGTGCGTCCCGCGTTGACCAGCGCACGTTCGACAGCCACAGCGACGGTGGATTTTCCGGAGGCAGGCAGGCCGGTCAACCAGATCGTCGCGCCCTTCTGGGTCGTCGACGCCCACCGCCGCTGACGTTCGAGTGAAGACGGATGCCACTTGATGTCGTTGCGGGTCTGCTCACCGGGAACGACGACGCGTGGTTCGAGAATGGTGCCGGCGCCGACGGTGTCGTTGCTCTGCTCGTCGATCAGAATGAAAGCGCCGGAGTCCCGATTGTGGTCGTAGGTATCGGCGACCACCACGGAACTGGTTCGGAGCGTGACCGTTCCGATGTCGTTGAGCCCCAGTTCGACTGGGCTGTCCTGCTCGTCGAGCGTCTCGGGGTCGAGTCGGGTGTGCAGTTCTTGAACGGTCGCGCGCACGGTCCGGGACGTATGTTTGAGCGCTATCCGATCGCCGGCTCGCAGTGGAGTGTTCGACAACCAGCAGATCGTGGCTTCGAGTTCTCGGGCCAGAACCGGCAAATGGGCCTGCGCACCGCCGCTGACCAGAACGTCGCCACGTCCGACGTCGATGTCGTCGGCCAGTTCCACCGAAACCGACAGTGGTGCAACGGCAGTACTGCGGTTGTCGTCGAGGGTGTCCAGGCTGATCACGGTGCTCTTCGATCCGGACGGCAGTACCACTACCTCGTCTCCGACGCTCAGTGTGCCCGCCGAAATTCGGCCGGTGTACCGGCGCCGATTCTGCGGATCGGGGCGCGAAACCCACTGCACGGGAAGCCGAAGTTCCTCGATGTGGGTCGCGGGCGCATGGAGTTCGACGCCTTCGAGATATTCGAGAAGTGTCGGCCCGTTGTACCACTCGGTGTTCTCCGAGCGGGTCACGACATTGTCGCCGGCTTTCGCGGAGACGGGGATGGCAAGTACGTCGCCTCGCCCGAGCTGGCGTGCCAATACCCGCAATTCTTCCTGTACCTGCGCGAATCTCGCTTCGTCGAAGCCCACCAGATCGATCTTGTTCACCACGGCCACAAGGTTCGGAACACCAAGTAGCGCTGCGATTCTGGCGTGTCGACGCGTCTGACGCAGCACGCCGGTCCTCGCGTCGACCAGCAGGACCGCTACGTGGGCGTTGGATGCTCCGGTGAACATGTTGCGCGTGTAGCGCTCGTGTCCCGGGGTGTCGGCGAGTACGTAACTTCTGGTCGGAGTGGAGAAGAATCGGTACGCGACGTCGATCGTGATGCCCTGTTCACGCTCGGCGCGCAATCCGTCGGAGAGTGCAGCCAGGTCGGCGACACCGTGCTCGTCGGTCACGGAATCGAGGTGATCGGTTGGCAGGCTGTCGGTGTCGTGCAACAGTCGGCCGATCAGCGTGCTCTTGCCGTCGTCGACGCTACCCGCCGTGGCCAGCCGCAGGAGTTGGCGAGTGATGGTGGTGGTCATCAGAAGTAGCCCTCACGCTTTCGGTCTTCCATCGCGGCGACCGAGGTTCGGTCGTCTGCGCGAGTCTCGCCTCGTTCGGAAACCGTCGCGGCCGAGATCTCGGTGACGACGTCGTCGATGGTGGTGGCGTGCGATCGAACGGCGCCGGTGATGGTCAGATCGCCGACGGTTCGATATCGCACCCACTCGGTCGTTGCCGCGGCGTTCTCGGCGTCGGTGCTGAATTCCGAAGCAGCGAGGAGCATTCCGTCGCGCTCGAATACCCGCCGTTCGTGCGCGAAATAGATGGGCGGCAACTCCAGTTCCTCCTGGGCTATGTAGCGCCAGATGTCGAGTTCTGTCCAGTTGCTCAGCGGGAAGACACGAACGGACTCTCCGCGTCTGATCCGACCGTTGTAGAGCGACCACGGTTCGGCCCGTTGCGCCCGAGGGTCCCACTGGCCGAACTCGTCACGGAAGCTCAGGACTCGCTCCTTGGCTCGCGCACGTTCCTCGTCCCGGCGGGCGCCGCCGAATGCGGCGTCGAATCGCCCGCCTTCGAGAGCGTCGAGCAGAGTTCTGGTCTGCAGGCGGTTTCGCGATCCGCTGGTCTCGGTCGACTCCTGCACTCGACCCTGGTCGATCGAATCCTGAACGGAAGCAACCAGAAGTGTGTGCCCGCCCTCCTTGATTCGGCGGTCGCGAAATTCGATGACTTCCTCGAAATTGTGACCGGTGTCGACGTGTAGGACGGGGAAAGGGAGTGGGGAGGGTCGAAACGCCTTCTCGGCGAGTCGAAGCAGGACTATCGAGTCCTTGCCGGCCGAGAAGAGCAGTACCGGTCTTTCGAGTTCTGCCACCACCTCTCGAATGATGTGAACCGCTTCGGATTCGAGAACTCGGAGTTCGTCGACAACATCGGTGACGGTGCTCATGTGACGGGGTATCCGTTCTGTTCGGCGTCGATGCGGTAGCGCTGCACCCATTCGCGGGAGCGTCCGTCGCTCTGACGACGCAGCGGCGGTGGTGGGGCCAGTTGGCCGTCGAGACCGAGGGAAATGAGGGTTTTTGCGACCACGGACTGCGGGTCTTCGGTGAGATCGCGGAACCCGATCTCGATGGGGGAGATGTCCTCCTCTTCGAACCAGCGCTTCCACTGGCGTTCCTGCTCACCGAGAATCGTCACCAGGTGTGCGATTCCGAGCGCGTTGTACTGCGCACCGTCCGAGAGATTCGGTGGGGTCGCGTCGTCGCGCCAGACCTGGGTCTGCACGGCTCGCCACATCGATACAGCCTGAGCGACAACATCTTCTCGATAGACGTGGATGAACTGCAGGTCGTGATCGAGGGTGTCGTGGAGTGCGGAACGTAGATCTGTCCCACTGCGCCACGGCAATCCGGCTGCGCGATCAAGCAGGAGCGGTGTCTGATTCCACATCAGCTTGCCGCCCCAGACTCCGTTGGGTGTTCGGCCGAGTTCGAGAAGTTGTGTGCGCCACTGCTCGGAGGTGCGGGTGTCCGGCGTACCCGGGTGGAACGGGGCGAGCAGACCCAAGACGGACTCGTCCGTGACGTCTTCGAACCACTGCCTCGGTTGCGGCGAACGCGAGGTCTCGGGGAGGTACTGGAAGAACTCTTCCGGCTCACCCGCGACCCCTGTTGCTCGCAGGGATTCGACCAGCAAAGTACTGCCACTGCGCTGCGAAGCGCAGACGAGAAACGAGCGTTGGGCCTCCGTCATGCGAGCAACGCTAAGGGTGGCCGGAAACCGCCGCAAGCTGGGAAAATAAACTCACGTAGAGGTTAAATCTCGACGTGAAACGTTAAATGTGCGGGTCACGAAATCTTGTGCTGAGGCACGTCTTACGCAGTTGTCGCAAGGGCCGCGGCGAGCCCGAATGCGATGGCCATGAAGACAACTTCACCGATGGCGCGGCGCAGGGATCCGTCCGAACTCATGCGGTGTGCAGCACTTGCGACCACCCATGTCCGGCGCCACCACCATCCCAGCGCGACGAGCATTGCGATCGCCACGATCTTGGCGAGGATCACCCGGCCGTAAGCGGTGTCGTAGAAGGCGGAGAGCGAGTCGAGTCGCACGACGGCGTTGACGATACCGGTGACGACCAACGCGAGGACACATCGCCAGGCGAGGGCGGAGTACCTGGGCAACCAGATCGCCCAGGCACCGCGCGACGGTACGGCAAGCGCGAGTGCGGCCAGCACGCCGAACCACAAGGCCGCAGCGAGGACGTGAACGGCGTCGAGGATCGATCCGAAGCTCTGCTGCGCCATGTGCCCGGTGATCGGGCGGGCAGCGAGTGCCAACGCGGAGACGACCAATGCCGGTGCGACGGGCACCGTCTCGGGATTGGTGAAGCCGTAGATGCCGTAACAGACCACGGCAAACGCGCACGCGATGATCGCGACACCGACGCGGCCGACGTTGACCTCGGAGACGAATGCGCCGAAGTGCCCGATGGTCAGTGAGGTGACCGGGGCGCCGTCTGCCGCTGCGGCATTGAGCACGAGGAGCGTGATCTCGGCGACGAGCCAAACCGCTGCCGCCGCGGTGAGCTGAGTCCACATGATCGCGGGGGTTGTTGCCGGACGGCGTTCACTGCGGCCCATCCAGGCAAGCGTCGCGATGCCGAGCGTCAACGAGCCGCATCCGATCGCGAGAACGCGGACAGTGCTCGACGATTCGGGTCCCGACGGGCTCGCGAGGCCCCAGGCGATGAGGACTCCCAGCAGAGCTGTGGGTACGGCAAACAGCAACCACCACCTGTTTGCCGTACCCGTCACGCGATCAGCTCGACTTCGGCTTACGCAGCACGAAGAACAGCGCACCGCCGAACACGACGACTCCGGCGACGATGAAGATCCACACCGGCATGCTGCCGGACTCCGACTCACCCGTACTCGACGCGGCGGCAGCGCCGGGAGTGCCCGACCCCGCCTCGGTGAGGGTGAAGGTCAGTGTTCCGTTGACGGGGTGACCGTCGGCGGAAGTGACGCGGTACGCGATGGTGTAGACGCCGGTCGGCCCGAGATCGCCGAGGTCTGCACTGACAGTGGGTCCTTCGACGGACGGATCGCTCTTGGTCCAGAGGTTGCCGTCCGGGCCGGTGACCGTCAGTGCCGCGAACTGCGCCTGCAGAGCCTCGTTGAACGTGACCGAAACCTTTTCAGGCGCAACCTGAATGGACGCGCCGTTTTCCGGGTTGGAGCCGACAACCGCGGAGTGTGCACTGGCCGTGCCCATTCCGAGCATCGTGGCCAGCATCGCGAGCATGCCGACGGTGATGACCTTGATCCGGGTACTCATCAGCGCTTGCTCCTGACCAGTGCGCCGAGGCCGAGTGCAGCGCCCAAGGCGCCGAGCACCAGGCCGACGCCGCCGAGCCAGCGCGCGGTGTTGTCTAACGAAGAAGATTCGGAAGCAGCGGACGTCTCGGCAGTGTTATCGGCAGCAGGCGCTCCGTGAGCATCGCCGGTGGATGCGGCGAGAGTCAGCGTCGGCGCGGGCTTGTCCGGCTCGCTGCCGTCGGCAAGTTCTTCCTGATCCCAGTTGACGACGTTGCCGTCGCTGTACGTCTGCACGGCCTTGAACTCGACCTCTTCCTGCTCCGGCAGCGGGCCGGCGGAAAGGACGAACTGCTGGAACTGGCCGGGGGCGATTCCGACGCCGGGGTCGGCCGTCCAGGTCACGGACTTCGCGACCAGCGAGGTGGGGTCCTTCTCGACGACGGCGGTCCAACCGGGCATCGGTTCGGTGCGTGCCGACTTGAGGTCGGGGAGGGCCACCGTCAGCTTGGTGGTCGAAGCGGTGTCGGATTCGGTGGGCACGCGGAACGTGAGAACGGAGTATCCGCCCTGCGTAGCTCCTGGTGCGACGACGCTGACGTGTGCTGAAGCAATTCCGGCGGCCAGCAGCACAGCGCTGCCGGTAGCGACGGTCGTGACAACCGCACGCGAAATCAGGGTGTTCTTCATGTCGGGGAGTGTCCTCTTGGTCTGGTGAAGGGGTGGGGAGTTCTACGAATCTTCAGACCAGGGCAGGAGGGCCGCGCCGCGAGATGCTGGCGCGAAGAAGGGCGTCGACGGGTCCGTGATGGATTCCGGTCGAGACGGTGTGGCCGCGGGAAGTGACGGCGGCGGGAGCCAGGGACGCCAGGACGACGTGGAGAGCGTGGGTGACAACGCGGTAGAGGCGCTCGGCGGCCAGGACCGCCACCGCACAGGCGACGGTGGCACCGGCGTGAGCACCGAGCATCACCAATCCCGGAGCGGGCGAATGAGCGTGCTCGGAGAGCGTCATGGTGGTGTGGGCGGCAAGCTGACCCAGGCCAAGAGCCACGATCAGGGCAGCGGGCCCCCGGGAGAGGGCGGGAAGGGTGGCCGTCACGGCGCCGACGGTTGCGCAGACGGCGAGCAGCAGGGTCAGCGACGACGACTGTGGCAGCTCGCCTCCGCCGATTCCATGCGCGGCGACAGCGAGAGCAGCCGAAGCGGAACCGACAGATATCCCCCGGAGGGTCGCGGTCTGCTCGGCTGCTCTCACTGGCGTTCTCAGGTCTAGCGCACGCCGAGACGTGCGAGCAGATCTGCTTCGACGCCGTCGAGTTCGGAAGAAATTGCCTGGTGAGCTGCCTTACGGCGAGCCTGAGGCATCTGCTCGGCAGCGCGAACTGCCGTGCTGAGATCGCCGAGGCGCTCACGGATGGCGGCGGCAAAACGCTGCGTCTCCGCATCGTCGGGCTTGCGGCTGAGGATCTCGGTGACCGAGCTCTCGGCGCCGGCGATACGAGCGCTCAACTTCGCGCCGTGACCGGTGTAGTCACCGAGCTGGTCGACGGCGATGCCCATCTTCTGCGCGCGCGTGGTGTCGAGCTGGGCGCGCACAGCCGTGGCAGCGCGGTAGGCGATCGGCAGGAGAACGGGGGCAAGCAGACGTGCCACACCCAGGTACTTACGCACCTTGGCGACAGTCAGGCCCTGATTCGCAGCGGCTTTCTCCTGCGCCTTCAGGGTCGCGATCTGCGCCTTTTCGATCTTGTGCTGTGACTCGATCTCGGCTTTCTCCAGCTTCTTGAGCGACTTGGTCTCGACCTTGTCGCGCTTACGCTGGCTCTTGGCGTTGAGCTTCGCCTCGACCTCAGCCTTGTGCTTGAGAGCCTTTGCCTCCGCCTTGCGGGTGGCACGAGACTTTCGCTTCTTGAACAACCCCATCGAAAAGGACCCCGTTTCCAGGTGTTTGTGTGTTGCCAGGTACCTGCGCTTCGGCTTCAGCCTAGGGGAGCACATAATCTTCGTCATCGTGTGTTCCGTTAACAACCCCGCGCCCCAGCTCCCGATCATCGATTCGGGGGCGTTGACCCGATGCCGTCATCGGGTGCGTCTGGACGGGTTGTTTCCCGGGAAATCGGCTTCGGAACCCGTCGACACCGGCGTCAAGCAGCGCCAGGATGCCGCGATCGCGAAGCGCGCGGAGATCGCCGAACTGGTGATCGGCGCTGCTCCCGAGCGTTGGGTGAAGATCAACCCTGATCAATCGGCGTCGGCTCAGGCTCGCGACACACTTGCTGCCTGTGAGGCCGGCGCGGACCGGATCTGGGGCGCGGTCTTGCCGGTCGAGCGCGACACCGGACGCAAGGGCCGCTGCGAAATGCTCATCCGTGACGACGAGGGCGGCGGGTACATCCCCGTCATTGTCGTCAATCACAAGGTGACCGATCCCGGCCAGGGCGCGATCACCTCGGGGCTCTTCGAATGGGAGCCCGCGGTCGATCCCAAGCGCAAGGTCCGCAGTCAGGTCCGCGATCAGATGCGCGTCGCGCAGGTCTATCGGATGCTCGAGCGTCGTGGGCTGGCGAGCCCGTCGCTCACGGCAGGCGCGATCGGATACAACGGAGACTGCGTCCTCGTCCACGACCTCAGTGCGATTCTCGACGACTACGACGAGCGTTTCGCCGACCGTATCGCTGTTGCCCGCGGCGAGGTGCTGACGTCTCCGTCACAGGTGAGCGAGTGCAAGTCGTGCCCGTGGTGGACCGAATGCAAGCAGGAGTTGGTTCGCAACCGCGATGTCAGCCTGGTGGCTGTCGGATCGCGCGCGGAGCTTCTGCGCGACGTCGGCTGCAACACGATCGATCAGCTGGCCGCCTGGGACGGTGAGCCGCTCGAGGATTGGCCGCACGGAAATTTCGACGACGCAGTCGTGATCGCCAAGGCGTGGTTGGCAGATGCTCCGTTGGTGCGGCGGTTCGAGAAGATCTCGGTGACTCGGGCGGACATCGAGATCGACGTCGACATGGAGAGCTATCAGGAGCACGGCGCCTACCTGTGGGGAACGCTGCTCAATGTCGGTGGCTTCTCGATGTATCGAGGATTTGCGACGTGGGATCCGCTGCCGACGCGTGACGAGGCGCGGTCTTTCGCGGAGTTCTGGGGCTGGCTGATGGCGGAGCGTGCCGCAGCCGCTGCTTCGGGTAAAACCTTTGCTGCATACTGCTATTCGCGTTCGGCCGAGGACAAGTGGTTGTTGGACTCGGCGCGCAGGTTTGCCGGTGAGCCCGGGATTCCGAGCAAGGACGAGATTCGTGAGTTCATCGACAGTCCGCAGTGGGTCGACATCTATCAAGCGGTGAGTGATCAGTTCATCTGCCCGAACGGCAAGGGACTCAAGAAGATTGCCCCCGTCGCCGGGTTCAACTGGCGTGACGCCGAAGCCGGTGGTGAAGCGTCGATGGCGTGGTACCGCGAGGCGGTCGGCTACGACGGTGAGCCGGACGAGACGCAACGGACGCGCATCCTGCAGTACAACGAGGACGACGTCATCGCCACCAAGGTCCTACGTGAGTGGATGACGGACCGCGCGGAGAAGGAAATTCCGCTGGCTTCCGAGTTGTAGCGCCGATCCGTTCTGTCGCTATTGTCTGAAACATCCTATTTAACAGTGTGTTTCAATTCGTAGTTTCTCGTCATCGTGTGTCCCGAGCCCGCATCCGCGCTACCTTCATCTGGTCGGCTCCACGATGGAGGGTGTTGCATGCTGAGCAGGCTGACTTCGAGTGCGAGCGACGCCGAACTGTCTGACGTCGAGCGGCGCGACCTCTTCTCTCGCCAGGTCCGTCAAGTGACAACGGTAGCTCCGCTGGCCAACGTCGCAAATTTCTTCAGTGCGTGCGCTTTGTTGGCCTATGTCGTGCCGCCGGCACACGAAGAGTTCCGCCTGATCTGGGGAGCGGCAGCGCTCGCAGTCATCCTCAATTCGGTGCGTGTGTGGCTGCCGAGGGCCATTCAGGGAGAGAGGTATTCGCCCAAGCACACGACCCGGTACGACTACTGGGCACTCATGCTCGAAGTGGTACTGCTGGGTGTTTTGTACACGATCCTCGCGGCCGAGATGCTTCCGGTGATAGACGGTTCACGAAAGCTGGTTCTGATCGCGACCATCGCCGGTGTGGTGGGTGCCGGTGCAGTTGCGCTGTCGACTGTTCGGTCGCTGGGTTTGGCCTGGATTCTGGTGCACGGCCTGGGATTGTTATTCGTCATGCTTGCCGGGGCGACGGCCGAGTACTTCGTCCTTTCGTTTCAACTCGTTGTCTACATCAGTATTCTGTGCGTCGGCGTTGTCTATCTGTGGGCGTCGTTCCGAAGTCGTTGTCTTGCCGAGTTCGAGGCTGCTGCCGAGCGCCAGACGGTCAGTTTGCTTCTCGACGATTTCGAGGGCGGGTCACGCGACTGGCTGTGGGAAGTCGACACCACCGGGACGTTGTCGCACACCTCCGCTCGGCTGTCGCAGATCTCGGGAGTCTCTGTCTCCGACCTGCGAACCCTGTCGCTGCGCGGATTGTTGGATCGGCTCGACGTCGGTTCGACGAAGAGTGGACGAGCCGCGGTCCACGTCATCGGAGATCACCTCTACCGCCTCATGCCGTTTCGAGAGGTCGTCATTCCCGTTCGGGTCGGCGGCGTCGACCGATGGTGGTCTCTGTCGGGTCATCCCAGGCTTTCCGAGGCCATGGAGTTCGTGGGTTGGCGAGGCGTGGGCTCGGACATCACCGAGAAGTACAACTACGAGCGGCGAATTCTTTGGCTTGCTGCAACCGACGGACTGACCGGGCTCCCGAATCGCCGGACGTTCGGCACCGAGCTGTCCGACGCGCTCGGCGCTGTCCGGACCGGCGAGCAGGTTCTTGTCGGCATCCTCGACCTGGACAATTTCAAGTCGGTGAACGACACGTTGGGGCACCCCGTCGGCGACAAACTGTTGATTTCCGTTGCTGCACGGCTCAATCGGGTGGTCGACGGCGCCATGTGCGCCCGAATCGGTGGCGACGAATTCGGCGTCGTCTTGCGGGGAACAGGGGACGGCGGCGAGGTGTTTGCTCGCTATCTGGGTGCACTGCGTGAGCCGTTTTTCGTGCGGGGGAATCGCATCGAGGTTCGTGCATCGATCGGGTATGCCAGCGCGCCGGCAGATTCCGAAGACGCGGACACGCTTGTCATGTCCGCCGACCTGGCGCTGTATGCGGCAAAATCCGCCGGCAAGAACCGGGTCGGAAAATACTCACCGGTGCTGCGGGCGCGGGCCAGGGAACGAGCATCGGCCCTGCAAGAGCTTGGGCTTGCGATCGAGTCTCGGCAGTTCGAGCTGTACTACCAACCGCAGGTTCGTGCGGACACCGGCCGCGTCGAGGGATTCGAGGCACTGCTTCGCTGGAACCATCCGGTGCGGGGAGTGCTTGCGCCGCGCATTTTCATCGATGTCGCGGAGGAGACAGGGTTGATAGTCCCGCTGGGGCTGCAGGTTCTGCACATGGCGTGCGCCGAGGCGATGACGTGGCCCGATGACACCTACGTGACCGTGAACGTCTCTCCGGTGCAACTGATGTCGTCCGGCTTCGGATCAGCAGTCAACGATGCGCTGGAGGCATCCGGTCTGTCCAGCAAACGGCTTCAGCTGGAAATCACAGAGACGGGAGCGGTAGAGGAGCTTGCCGTCGCCGAGCTGGATCGTCTGCGTGCCACCGGAATTGCGATTGCCCTGGACGACTTCGGAACCGGCTATTCGTCTTTCGAGAGTTTGAAGAAACTGCCGTTGGATATTCTCAAGATCGACCGGTCGTTCATCACCGAACTGAGCGAGGGTGATTCGGCAGTTGTCACTTCGGTGGTCGAGGTGGCGAAGGCGCTCGGTATGCAGTCATTGGCGGAAGGCGTGGAGACGGCCGACCAGCTGAGGCTCTTGCTCACCGCGGGTTGCGAATTGGTTCAGGGTTACTACATCAGCCGACCGATGCCGGCGACGGAAGTGGCCGAGTACCTCAGCGCAACTGCCCAATCCAGCGGTGGGTATTTTCATTCGTTCTGACAACCGTGCGCCTTTATTAACCGCGGGCGGTTAATAAAGTGCTCGACGATCATCTGCGCGAGCTGCGCGTACTCGGACGGCTGGCCCAGGCGGGACGGGAACGGAACGCCGGCCTCGAGGCCCTTGCGGTACTCGTCGGTGACGCCTGCGAGCATCGGGGTGTCGATGATGCCGGGGGCGATGGTGTTGACGCGGATGCCGAACTGCGCGAGGTCACGGGCAGCCGGAACAGTCATTCCGTGCACTCCGCCCTTGGAAGCGGAGTACGCGATCTGGCCGATCTGTCCTTCGAAGGCAGCAACGGAAGCGGTGTTGATGACGACGCCACGCTGGCCGGACTCGTCGACGGCCTCGGTCTTGGAGATGGCGTCGGCCGCGAGGCGCATGACGTTGAAGGTGCCGAGCAGGTTGACGGTGATGACCGTGCGGAACAGCTCGAGGTCGTGCGGACCCTTCTTGGACAGGATGCGTCCGGCCCAGCCGACACCGGCACAGTTGACGACGATACGCAGCGGGGAGCCCGACTCGACGATCTGGTTGATCGCTGCTTCGACGTCTTCGCCGCTGGTCACGTCGGTGGGGATGAGGGTGACGCCGGCGGGGACGTTGTCGCCTGCGCGCTCGATCGACGCGGGCAGATCCAGGCCGAAGACGGTAGCGCCGGCGTCGGCGAGGCGCTTGGCTGTTGCGGCGCCGAGGCCTGATGCCGCTCCGGTGACCAGTGCTGCGGTTCCCTTGATTTCCACTTCGTGTGCTCCTCGAGTTAGCGATCGGTAAGGCGGCGGTGCGTGTCGAGAACCATAACGCGAGGGTGTATGTGAGGGCGAACGCGCGAGACCCGCGTAGGGCTGGGTACCTTGGACGCGAGGTCTGAGAGCAAAGCACCGGACGAGAGGGGACCTGCGTGAGCAAGGCGCCTGTGCGTCCCGCCGCTTCTGTCGAGAATTTCGAGCGGTTGCAGCGCGACCCGCTCTTCGAAGATCTTGCCGAGCTGATTGCCGAGGTTCTCTCCTACGCGTTCGACGCTCCGGCCGCCGTCGAGATCGAACAGTGGACGATCAGTTGCCTGCCGTCGACCAACCGATCCGCGGAGCGCCATCGCTTGTTCACGCTCAATATCGGTCCGATGGAGATTCTGAGCGTCGAGTGCCATCTGGTCGGCGGTAAGCCGATCGAGCACGTCATGTCCGTCTACGTATCCAGTTCGGCACTGGAATCGCGAACCGGCTGCAGCATCGAAGAACTCGACGCCAAGCACGATCTGGTCGCCATCAGACGCACCGAGTTGGCGTCCGCCGACGGCGACGGGACCGTGATCGACTGCAGTCTCGAGGACTCGGATGCGTTGGAACAGTTCGCTCAACTGCCCGTCGACATGACGACGGTTCGTCCGCTCGCGGAGCATCTTGTTGCCAAGGGCAAGGGCCCATTTCGGCAGTATCACAACGCCGGGTTCGCCAAATATGTACTGGAAAGGTCGCTCGACCATGGTTGATCAGTTGCCCATCCGACTCCCGCGTGTGCTGCGAGACGGGGACGATGACGGCGCGGTCGACGTGCTGCAGGAATATTTCACGAGGCCGCTCCGAAAGACCGGTTATCTCCGAACCGGTGCGTTGTGGGATTCCTGGGATCCCAGTGGCAATCGCGATCGTGATGCGAACATCTTCACCGCGGAAGATCTTGTTGCGGTGACGCTTCTGTCGGTTCAGGTTCCGGCGCAAGGAGCCTTCTTCCTGCTCGGGGAGAACAATGCCGAACTGAACCGACTCCTGGCGGACGTGGGCCCGGATCGCGATCTGTCGAACGAACCCGATCCCTTCACTCCGGAATCCCCGGTGTGGCGGTTGGAGACGGCGCTTCGAGAGATTCACGGTGTCGGGCGAACCATGGCGTCCAAACTGATCGCGCGCAAGCGTCCGCGACTCTTCCCGATCTACGACGACGTCATCGGGCGGGAGTTGGGAACGAAGGCTGCCCATCTGGAACCGGTACGAGAGGCCTTGCACGACGGAGAATTACACGTGCGATTGCTCGACTTGCGGGTTCGGGCCGGACTGGACGATGCCGTTCCGGCGATCCGGGTGCTGGATGTGCTCGCCTGGATGCAGGGTAAGGGATACAAACCGGCACTCTAGCTTTCTTGTCGGCGGGCAGGTCTAGTCTCGAATGTATGTTCGATAATGAATCGACGGGCGGTGTGAGGGCAGTCGTAGATGACGGCCGTCCTGTCGTCGATCCACTCGTGCTGCCGGACATGCTCTTTGCAACGGCGCAGAGCGAGAACATGCTGGCCGCACAGAAGGTGCTCGGTGCGTCCATGTTGTCGGAGTCGAGATTCAATGCGGAACTCGACGTGTCCGGTGATGCCGACAAGGCGTGGCGGATCGCGTGCAACGAGATCGCGGTCATGCTCACGTGTTCGCGGCGCACAGCCGAAGTTCACATCGAGATCGGTGACGCCTTGCGCGAGTTCCTTCCGCTCACCAAGGCTGCATTTGCTGCCGGCGAGCTGGACTATGCGCGCGTGCGCAAGATTGTCGACGGACTCACCGGGGTCGACCCCGAGGCGATCGCAGCACTCGAGCGCCGGGTACTTGCCTCCGCGCACCGTCTTCCGCCCGGGCAACTGGAGCGCGACATTGAACGTCAGCTCTTTGCCTACGATCCGGACGCTGCCGCCGAACTTCGCCGGAAAATGCTGGAACACCGCGATGTTCGCACGCGTGCAGACCGTCACGGACTCGCCCAGTTGCAGGCAACACTCAGCGCGAACGAGGCTGTCGAAGCGCTTGGCCTGATCAACGAGGCCGCCGGAAGCGTCTGCAACCACGATCCTCGGAATGCCTCGACGCGCCGGGCCGACGCGTTGGTCGCTCTCCTGCACGGCGAACAGGGGCTGACTTGCCAGTGTGGCAGCGAAACGTGCGAGGCAGTATCCCCAGCAGCTCGATCAACTGCGCCCTCACGTCGGAAGCCGTTGCTGCACATCGTGTGCGATCTGGCGACGCTCCTCGGATTGACGTCAGATCCCGCGAGTATCGACGGGTACGGGCCAATCGATCCCGACTTTGCTCGCGAGCTTGCCACCGATTCCACTTGGCAGGCACTGTTAGTCGACTTTCGCTCTCAGGCCGCCGGGAATCGACCGCGTCGGCGACATGCTCCGACTGTCCTGCCGCTTGTCACCCGACGTGATCGCCTGAGTCGCGAACCGAAAGGCTGCGGAGATCGGATTCGGGCGATGCAACGGTTGGTCGCGCGAGCCCCGGACATAGTTCGAAGATCGGATGGGCATGGCGCCCAGCCCGATCCACCTCCCGGCGCGCTGACCTATGCTCCGGGAGCGGCTCTGGCCGCATTGGTGCGGGCCGTCGACGGTCACTGCCGGTTCCCTGGTTGTTCGGTGCCCGCGAACAGGTGCCAACTCGACCACATCACCGAGTTCGATCCTTCCGACCCGAGACGCGGTGGGTGGACCATTGCGAGCAACCTCCAATGCCTGTGTCGCCATCACCATCAGGTGAAGACATACAGGTTGTGGACGCCGGTGATGCTCGTGGATCGTGCCATTCACTGGACCGATAAAACCAGCGGGTTGACGGCTGTCACGGTTCCGGAGAAGCGCTGACTTCGAAGATGGTCTCCAAACCGTCTTCTTCGTCCCACTGCTCACCGACTTCGTTGAAACCGTACTGGCTGATCAGATTTCGCGATGCGATGTTGTCCGGGCTGATGGTCGCTCGAACGATGTGCACTTCGGATTGGCGACTCGCGACGTCGAGAAGTATCTCGAGTGCAGTTCGAGCGTAGCCCAGTCGCCGGAATGCCGGGTCGATGCGATATCCGATCTCCACCATCCCGCGCGCATCGGGGCGACCGTGGAATCCGGCCAACCCCACCGGCGTCGAGGTGCGGGCATCGACGGCGATGCGGGTGATCCACGCGCTGTCGAGTGGGTTCCCGGTTATCTGCGTGCTCCGGTAGCGCCACAAGCCCTGGCATTCTTCGCCGAGGAGATACGGGGTCAGGAGGTTGGGTTCGAGTTCCATTGCGAGAGTGGCGTTGTCTTCACCCAGTGCGTGTAGGGCGAGTGATGGAACCCGGATCAGTTGAAGTCCACGTCCGTCGAGTGCCCAGGGTAGTTCGGTGACTGTCACAGGTCGGCGATCGGAGTCGACAGAGTTATGTCGACGCCGATGCTCCGAAGGTTGCCGTCCAGAACCTGCCAGATGGAGCGCCCGAGGAACTCGGCCAATTCCGCACTGGTCACATCGGAACCCGGCTGGCTGAGCCAACGGTTGACGCTGACGTCGACCAATCCGATGACGCCGAAAGCCAAGGGCTCCGCCATCTTCGACGGTTTGCCGCGGCTGGCGAGGATCGCGCCCAAGAGGTTCCCCAATTGGACGGCGATGGCTGTCTTGGTTCCGGTCACCACTTTCGAACCGGTTGCCCGCGTACTCGGCGAGCCCTTGCCTAAAAAGTGGTGCAGTCGTGGGTATTTCACAATCCACTGGAGGTAGGTCTCGACTGCCCGTGAGATAGCCTCGCCGACCGTACCCTGCGGCGTGAGGGTGGGTGTCAGGTCGGTCATCATCATCTCGAGGATGCGAACTCGCAGCTGCTCGTCGAGGTCGGCTCGATCCTTGAAGATCCGGTAGACAACGGAACGTGGGACGTCGGCGCGCTCGGCGATCTGCTGGACGCCGACGTCGGCGCCACCTTCGTTGACTGCATCGAGTGCTGCGTCGAGGATCCGCGCTTTGCGCTGCTCCTTGTGATCGTTCCAGCGAGTGCTGCGCCCGTCGGGCTGCGCCGACTCGGCTGTTTTTGTCATAAATCGAACGATACTCACCCCGCCATTGACTGGACAAGATGTCTCACATACTTTGGTGGGACAGCGTGTCACACACAGATACCGTTCTCTTCAGGAGTGGCAATGAGTAACAGGGTTTTTGTCGTCGGCGTCGGCATGACGAAGTTCGAGAAGCCGGGAGCCCGCGAGTGGGACTACCCCGACATGGCACGCGAGTCGGGTACCAAGGCGCTCGAAGACGCGGGTATCGACTACACCGAGGTCGAGCAGGCATACGTCGGCTACGTCTACGGCGAGTCCACCGCAGGTCAGCGGGCTGTCTACGAGCTGGGTCTGACGGGCATCCCCATCGTCAACGTCAACAACAACTGTTCGACGGGATCGACCGCGCTCTACCTCGCCACGCAGGCAGTCAAGAGTGGTCAGGCCGACTGCGCACTGGCGCTGGGCTTCGAGAAGATGCAGTCCGGGTCCCTCGGATCCACCTACGACGACCGTGAACAGCCACTCATGCGGCACCTCCTCGCTCTCGCCGAGCTGCAGGAGTTCGCGATGCCGCCCGCTCCGTACATGTTCGGCGCGGCCGGCGTCGAGCACATGGAACGCTTCGGAACCACTGCAGAGCAGTTCGCGAAGATCGCCGTCAAGAACCACAAGCACTCACTGAACAACCCGTACGCGCAGTTCCAGGACGAGTACACCCTCGAGCAGATCCTCGAAGCACGCCAGATCCACGGGCCGCTCACCAAGCTCCAGTGCTCGCCTACCTCGGACGGATCCGGCGCGGCGATCATCGCCAGCGAAGCATTCGTCGAGAAGCACGGCCTCGCTGCTCAGGCGATCGAGATCGTCGGACAGGCCATGGTCACCGACATGAACAGCACCTTCGAGGACAAGAGCGCGATCAGTCTCGTCGGCGCCGACATGACCCGTAAGGCCGCTGAGAAGGTGTACGCGCAGGCCGGGATCACCGCCGACGACGTCGACGTCATCGAACTCCACGACTGCTTCTCCACCAACGAGTTGCTGACGTACGAGGCGCTCGGACTGTGCGCCGAAGGTGACGGCGGCAAGCTCGTCGACGCCGACGACACCACCTACGGCGGACGCTGGGTGGTCAACCCGTCCGGCGGCCTCATCTCCAAGGGGCACCCCCTCGGCGCAACCGGTCTTGCCCAGTGCGCCGAACTCACCTGGCAGCTCCGCGGAACCGCCGACAAGCGTCAGGTCGACGGCGCGAAGGTCGCTCTCCAGCACAACATCGGACTCGGCGGCGCAGTTGTCGTGACCGCATACAAGCCCTACGCACGCTGAATCACACCCACAACCCGCTAGCTACCCACCAGGAGTTTCATCATGGCTTCCGTTTCCGTCTCCGCTGTACTGCCCGCATCCCCCGAGAAGACCTGGGATGCGCTCTCCGACCTGTCTCGCTGGGAAGAGTGGCTCACCATTCACCAGGGCTGGAAGAGTGAACTCCCCACCCAGGTTGCGTTGGGCGCCAAGTTCACCGAGGTCGTCTCCGTGATGGGTATGGCAAACAAGATCGAGTGGACCGTCGAAGAGGTCGAGGTTCCGAAGATGGTCAAGATTGCCGGTACCGGAATGGCCGGCGTCACCGTCGAATTCGTTCTCTCGGTCGAGGCCGACGGTGCCGGTTCGAAGGCAACCGTCGACGCCAGCTTCAAGGGCACCATGATCGTCGGGCCGATCGGCAAGGCAGTAGCCAAGAACGCCAAGGCTGACCTCGAGGCCTCGCTGGCCAAGTTCGCCGAGCTGGTCGGGTAACGGCTCGATGACGACACCGAAGACCAACGCGGTCGAATTCGATACGTCCGGGCTGGACGTATGGACCGATCCGGAGCACTTCGAGGTGACAGCCGAGCGCATCGCTGAATATGCCGCTGCCACCAACGATCCCATCGAGCGACACCTGAAGGGCGAGATCGCTCCACCGGTCTTCGCGGTGGTACCCGTCTTCATGTCGATGGCACCCGCTGCGCTGTCGGTGGCGCCGGTCGAACTGCTGATGAAGCTCGTTCACGGTGAGCAGGACTTCCTGTTCCACCGTCCGATCTACCCCGGTGACCACCTTGTCGCTCGTGCCAAGCCCATCGGATTCGAGGGCCGGGACAACGGATCCACCGTCGTCATCTATGTCGAAACCAAAACCGACAAGGGTGAATTGGTCAACGAGCAGTGGATGACGGCCTTCTTCCGCAAGGTCGACGCAGGCCCCGGACTTGGCGAGAAGGCTCCCGAACACCGATTCGACGACGCTCTTCGCGCGGGTAGTCCCGCAGCGGTGGTGAACCAGCACATCGACGAGGACCAGACGTTCCGGTACTCACCGGCTTCCGGCGATCCGATGCCGATTCACCTCGACGAGGAGATCGCTCGGATGTCCGGGCTCCCCGGAATCATCAACCACGGACTGTGCACGATGGCGTTCACGTCGTGGGGAGCCTTGACCGAACTGGCGGGCGGAGAGACCGAGCGGTTGCGCCGTCTCGCAGTGCGATTCGCGAAGCCCGTGCTCCCGACCCAGGACATCGAGACGGTGTTCTACAAGTCGGGTTCGGCAGACGGAGCCACGTCGTACTCGTACGAAACCAGCGCGGTCGGCGACCTCGTCATCAAGGACGGCCTCGCGGTCATCGCCGACAAATGAGTCTTCATGTCCGACAACTGAACTGATGGGAATCTGAACTGATGGGAAGTCTCGACGGTCGCGTAGCGATCATCACCGGAGCAGGACGCGGCATCGGCCGTGAGCATGCGCTGCTCTTCGCTCGTGAGGGTGCGAGCGTCGTGGTCAACGATCTCGGCGGCGCAAACGACGGATCGGGCGCAGATGCCGGCCCGGCGCAGCAGGTAGTCGACGAGATCGTCGCCGCAGGCGGAAAGGCTGTTGCCAACACCGACAACATCGCCACCTGGGACGGGGCCGAGGGCCTCGTCAAGCAGGCCGTCAGCGAGTTCGGCCGACTCGACGTACTGGTCAACAACGCCGGCATTCTTCGTGACGCCTTCATCGCCGGTATGGACGAGAGCCAGTGGGACGCAGTCATTGCCGTGCACCTCAAGGGTCACGCGGCGACGCTGCACCACGCTGCCGCGTACTGGAAGGACCAGAGCAAGGCAGGCGAGACCGTCAACGCTTCGGTCATCAACACCGCTTCGGCTTCGGGTACCTTCATGCCCAACGCGGGCCAGGGCAACTACGGCGCCGCAAAGGCGGGCATCGCAGCCCTGACTCTGGTGGCCGCTGACGAGCTCGATCGATACGGCGTGCGTGTCAACGCTATTGCGCCGATCGCGCGTACTCGGCTGACGCTGGCGACACCCGGTATGGGCGCGTTGTTCGCCGCCGAGGTCCCCGAGGGTGAGTTCGACGCGTTTGCGCCGTCCAACATCTCCCCGCTGGTGGCCTATCTTGCGGCAGCGGATTGCAAGCTGACCGGCAAGGTGTATGCCGTTCAGGGTGGGGCCATCACGGAACTCGCCGGCTGGCACGGTGTGAACACCATCGAGAGCGAGGGTCCCTGGACCACCGCCGACCTCGCAGAACGTCTGTAAGCGCATGGCACGCAACGCATACGAACTCGGCCTCGGGCTGAGTGAGGAGCACACCGCACTCGCAGATTCGGTGCGGTCATTCGCCGAGCGCACCATCACTACCGAGCAGGTGCGCGCGGCGGTGGAGTCGAGGACCGAGGACAAGTTCCCCGAGTTCTGGACGGCCCTGGTCGGGCAAGACCTTCTCGGGCTCGCGGTTCCGGAAGAACAGGGTGGTCACGGCGCCGGTCTGCTGACCTTGGCGGTGGCACTGGAAGCATTGGGCCGCACTGTCTCTCCCGGCCCGTTTGTTCCGACGGTATTGGCAAGCGCCGTTCTCGGTGCCGCCGATTCCAAGGCGGGACCCGAGTTCCTGCCGGGTCTGATCGACGGAAGTCGTACGGCAGCAGTCGCCTTGGGTGCACCGTTGACGGCCGAGTCGTCGGACGGCGGATACAAGATCACGGGCGCACTCGACGGTGTGCTCGGCGGTGAACACGCCGACGTGCTGCTGGTCCCGATCCAGTTGCCCGAGGGTGTCTGTTACGCGGTGCTCGAGAGCAGCGCAGTCGCGATCACCGTGCAGGACAGCATCGACGTGCTGCGCGGCAGTGCGCGGATCGAAGCTGACAATGTTCAGATCAGCGCCGAACGGATACTCGACGGTCTCACCGAGGCGCGGGTACGGTCCATTGCCGCAGTCGTTCTCGGTGCCGAAGACGTCGGCGTCATGTCCTGGTGTGTTTCCACTGCGTCGGAGTACGCCAAGACACGCGTGCAGTTCGGGCGACCCATCGGCCAGTTCCAGGGCGTCAAGCACAAGTGTGCGCAGATGGGCATTGCGCTCGAGCAGGCACGCGCCGTTGTGTGGGATGCGGCAAGCGCATTGGACAAGGGCGACGACACGGCAGATTTTGCCGCCGATATCGCCGCAGTCATCGTGCCGGACGCCGCAGTACAGGTAGCGCAGGATTGTGTGCAGGTCCACGGCGGCATCGGATTCACGTGGGAGCACGACGCCCACCTGTACTACCGGCGCGCGCTCTCGATCCGCGGCATTCTCGGTACCCGCGAGGATCGTGCCAACCGTGTTGCGCAGCAGGCACTTGACGGTGTCAGCCGGGCTTCGGTTCTCGAACTGCCGCC
Organism: Rhodococcus sp. P4_E4; assembly: GCF_056401575.1. NCBI lineage: Bacteria > Bacillati > Actinomycetota > Actinomycetes > Mycobacteriales > Nocardiaceae > Rhodococcus > Rhodococcus sp. P4_E4. The sequence continues at coordinate 236,493 of NZ_JBFUJB010000005.1, forward strand.
CGAGGCAGAGGAGATCCGCGGCGGCATCGCGGCCGAGCTTGCCCAGTTGGTCGAGCTTGACGAGGACGACCAGCTCATCGCGCTCGGCGACGGCGGCTGGGTTCAGCCTCACCTGCCGAAGCCGTACGGGCGCAGCGCCGCTCCGCTCGAGCAGATCGTCATCTCCCAGGAGATCAAGGCTGCGGGTATCTCGATGCCGCAGCTCCTGATGGGCACCTGGGCCGTGCAGGCCGTCGTAGCGCATGGTTCGGACAAGCAGAAGCAGGAATTGGCAATACCGACCCTGCAGGGTGAGCTTGTGTGGTGCCAGCTCTTCAGTGAGCCCGGTGCTGGTTCCGACCTCGCGTCATTGTCCACGAAGGCCGAAAAGGTCGACGGCGGTTGGAAGATCACCGGTCAGAAGATCTGGACCACGGTTGCGCAGTTCTCCGACTGGGCAATGCTGATCGCCCGTACGGACGCCACCAAGCCGAAGCATCAGGGCATCACCTACTTCGTGCTCGATATGTCGACACCGGGCATCACCGTCCGCCCGCTGCGTGAGATGACGGGTTCGGCGTTGTTCAACGAGGTGTTCCTCGACGACGTGTTCATCCCCGACGAGAACGTGGTCGGCGAGGTCAACGACGGCTGGAACGTCGCACGTACGACGCTGGCCGGCGAGCGCGTCGCCCTGAGCCAGAAGATGGAGGCGTACGCCTCGGACTCCGATCTACTGAAGTTCGCGAAGTCAGCAGACCTGAGCCCGATCGGGCGCTACCGCGTCGGCGAGCTGGTTGCCGAGAGTCAGGCGATCGACCTCATCGGCTCCCGCGTTGTGCTCAAGCAACTTTCGGGAATCGACGTGAGTACGACGTCGAGCGTCGGCAAGCTGTTGGCGATGAAGATCAGCCAGTCGATCGCCGAGTTCGTCGTCGCCGAACTGGGTGCTGCCGGAGCGGTCAGCATCCCAGGTCAGCCGAGCGACAAGGCGATGGAGCAGCTCATTTCGGGCCGTGCCACCACCATTTACGGCGGCACAACCGAGGTGCAACTCAACGTGATCGGTGAGCGCATGCTCGGATTGCCGCGAGACTGAGGGTATTTACCGGTGAGGCTCAGTCCTGGATTCTTCTCCAGGGCTGAGCCTCTTCCAGTTCGAAGGCCAATTCGAGGAGCGTGCGCTCGTCGCCGAGATCGGCGGAGAAATGCGAAGCCAACGGCAAACCGTTGCTGGTCTGGTGCATCGGTAGCGAAATCGCGGGACCACCGGAGATGTTGTTCAGCGGCGTGAACGACGTGTACGCGATCAACTTGTCGAAGAGTTCCTCGAAAGGCTGAGCGGGAGAGAGGTATCCGAGCTCGGGGGTGGTGTGCCCCAGAGCCGGCGAGAGCACGACGTCGTACTTCAAGAACATGGCGCTGTACTGCTGCTGGAGCCGTCGCAGGCGGTAGAGCACGCGCGGCGTCTTCACCAGGTTCTTCCGGTACAGCGTGTAGAGGCCCTTCGTGAGATTGTCGGTGCCGGACTTGTCGAAGTCGGGCCCGAGCATCTGTTTGCCACCGGTGGAGATGGCAAACGATAAAAAGCCCCAGTAGATGCTGAAGTCGTCGATGAATTCCGGTCCGACTGGCAATGCCGCGTCCTCGACGTGATGGCCAAGGCCGGCAAGGAGTTCAGCCGTAGCTTCGACGGACTTGCGTGTCTCGTCGTCGGTCTTGGTGACCGTCACGGAATCGGTGATCACGCCGACGCGCAGGCGGGTTGAGCTGGGTCCTTCGATCAGGCGAACCGGTGCGAGTCGTGGATTGCGGTAGTAACTTTCGGCCGCTGACATCCATCGTGCGGTGTCGCGAACCGTGCGGGTGACGGCGCCCTGAGAGATCAGCCGGATCGGCATCGACTTGTCGGCCGGATCGGCGATGGTACGGCCGCGAGTGGGTTTGAGTCCGACCAGTCCGCAGGCAGCGGCGGGAATGCGAATCGATCCACCACCGTCGTTGGCGTGCGCGATCGGGAGGACTCCGGCAGCAACCAGTGCGGCAGCGCCACCCGAGGAAGCGCCCGACGAGTAGGCCGGGTTCCACGGGTTGTGCACGGGTTCTTCTGTCATGTACTCGGTGGACGCACTGAATCCGAACTCGGGCAGTCGGGTCTTGCCGATCGAAATGGCCCCGGTGGAGAGGAACTGATTCGCGAAATCGCTGTCAGCCTTGGCGGGGACTGCTGTGAAGGCGGTGCTGCCCTGCTGGGTGGGAAGGCCGGCGCTGTCGGTGTTGTCCTTGATCGCGGTGGGGACGCCGGCGAAGATGCCCGCGGCCGGCCGGTTGCTCCTGGCAAGGGCGCGATCGAAGTCTGTGCAGGCCAAACCGTTCAATTGCCCCTGCACTGCCTCGGCGCGCGCGATCGACGCCTCCATGACTTCCCGTGCGGTCACCTCGCCTGATTCGATCCGGGCGGCGACGCCGGTGGCGTCGAGATCGCCCAGGGCGTCATCGGTGAATGCGTGGACGGGGGTGTTGGGGCTCATGGGGATCCTTGTCAGGCGGAGGCACTCAGGTCGTCCGTCCAGCATATTGGACGGACGACCCTGAGTGGCGCTATCTGTGGATTGCGGTATCAGCTACCGAAGATCGTCACAGCCTGCTCTGCTGCCTGCGGTGCCTGCTGGAACAGGCCCTGAGGGATGAACTGCTGAGGAATGAACTGCTGGGGACCCAACTGCTGGAAGTTCGTGACCATCGGGTGGATGACGTTGTTGAATACATCGTTGAACATGTGTTGTGTCCTTCGGTTACAGCGTTTTTCGAACTTCTGACTCCATCGACACTAAGCACGGTTCGGGTGGGTTTCAACGAAAATCACTGATACTCAGTCAAGTTCAAGTTCATTGCCAGCTAGGGGCCAGGAATCGGCGTTTCTTCACAGCTTCGACGCGGTGCCATGCAGGTTCTTGGCTGTCGGGGATGTCTCGACGGATTTGGGATCGGGGTACGTGCCCAGTACGCGATCGGCCGTTCCCGCGGTGGTGACGGTGAACCAGTAGTGCTCGTTCTTGAAGTGATGGTTGCGATGGTTGCGCCAAACCGACCGGTAGAGAGCAGTTTTCGGCTTGTAGTCACTGTGGATGAGGAAATGAGTCCACTCGTAGCCGAGACCGAGTACGGAAATGCAGGTCAGGAAGGTCAGCCCGAGTTCGACGCGGGGAAATGCCAGGAGTGCGACGGCAGTCAGGACGGGAATAACGATCAGGAGCGTCTGCCACGGAATGAAGATGAGTGAGACGGTTCGCGGGGCGAAATGGTGCTCCCGATGGCTGCGCGCCAGGCGTGAATCGAGGGTGACGCCGGCAATGGTCCGCGGCTTCCAATGGAGAACGAAGACGTGAATGATCCACTCCACGAAGGGGAATGCGGCAAGCATCACGAGCGGAACAAGAGCGTCGGTGATCTGCCAGTTGCCCAGCGTGAAGCGCGCTACCGCGGCGACCACCAACATCGTGCCGATCATCCAGGGCGTCGGTGACTTACGGAACGTTCGTGCTGCATCGGTCAGAGTGAGAGGCTTGCTCATGGTTTCAGTCCTTCCAGGAAGGTGAGAGCATCGCCGATTGCCGTCGTGCCGGTGTGAAGGAGCTGTGCGGCTGACGCCTCGGCAGTTGACTCGTCGTGTGAAGTGATGGCGGAGGCCAGTTTTCGATACAGGTCGGTCTGGCCGACTTCGGCGACCATGACGGAGGCAAGTGCAGTCATCGCCGGTTCGTATGCAGCGCGCAGGCTGTTGAAGATCAAACGGAAGGCAATGGAATCCGCGCTGTCGACGACGACGTCCCAGAACACCAGAGCGCGGTCTTGCAGCTCCGCCGGATCTTCGGTGGCGCCTAGTTGATCCACGGCCGTGTCGAGTTCTCGGGCAGATTCCGCGGAGATGCGACGGGCGGCCAGCACCGCGATCTGCGGTCCCATCAACTCGCGAGTTTCCAGGACGCTGCGCACCACGGTCAGGTCGGGGACGCCGTCTCGAACCAACAACTGGGGGAGAAGCTCGGGTCCGGCCTGGCGTCGAAAATCTCGCACGGACGTGGACTCGCCCTGGCGGACCTCGACGAGCCCGGCCTGGGCGAGCTTCTGAATTGCCTCGCGGACTGCGGGCCGCGAGACACCGAATGCCTCGGCGAGCTTGCGCTCGCTGGGTAGCGCCTCACCCGCGGCCAACTCTCCGGCCAGCACTTTCACTGAAATCTGGTCGAACACTGCGCCGGAAGCGGAGGTACGTGCAACGGGTTGGAACATGTACCGACCGTAAACTCTAACTGGTGAGAGGTCAAGTGGTATGACCAGTTAGCGTCACTGCAGATTGCGAGTGGTGTCCGCCAACTTGTTCAGGAAGTCCGTGTAGGTGAGTGCGAATCCCACCTTGTCGTCGTAGTCGAGCGGTGCAACATTGCCGGCGGCCACGGCTGGAACACGATCCCACGCCGGGTTGCCCGGCCAGGAGTCGAGATTCTGGGCGACGACGAGATCGGCGTCGGCGAGCACATCCGCATTCTCCCAACCGAATTCGGCGCTGTAGCCGCCGATCGCGGCCGACTGAGCGGCGGTGATCGCGTCGTTGGACAAGATCGTGTAACCGAGTGACGACGCTACGTCGACGGTCAGGTTGTTCGGGGTGTTGAACACGAAGAACTTGTCCTCGATCAGCGATACGAAGGCGATCGTCTTGGTCTGCGCGACGGAACCGACGTCGTCGCGGGCAGTGGCGAGAGCGGCTTCGTACCGCGCCTGTGCTGCCGAGGCGGCGGCGGTCTTGCCCAGTAGTGCCAGTTGCTCGCCCATGAATCCCAGAGGCCCGCCGAGTGATTCGGTCTTCTTGTCGGGCGAGCTGCCGTCCTGGATCACCAGAACCGGTGCGATGTCCTCGAAAGTGAGGTTCTGTGACTTGTAGCTCTCGTACCAGCCGACGGAGATGAGGATCAGGTCCGGGTTGTAGCTCAGCACGTCCTCCTTACTGAGATTGCCGCCCAAATGCCCCGCATCGGCCGGGACCTTGGATGCGAGATGGCTCGACTCGTCGTAATCGAGGGCGACGATCGGGTAATCGGCGAGAAGTGCGAACTCGAGGGACGTCCGGGAGTCGATGACAACTACTCGCTGCGGGTCGGCAGGTATCTGGGCGGAGTACCCCGCGAAGCTGTAGTCGATGGTCTCGGCCGAAGGCGAGGGCTGGTCGTCGGACGAGCTGCACGAGGCGAGCGTGCCGATCAGGATCGCGCCGACCGCGAGTGCGATAGACCTGGCAAAACGGCGGCGGTGGTGCATCTGTGGTGTTCTCCAACGTGTTCGGGCAACATGGTTTGCCTTGCCTAACAACGCTAACGTGTCACCCGTGCGGGTTTGGTGCCATTCTGATGCGGTTTCATGACAGGTGAGAACGAGCGGAAGTACGCGGCGGGGGTGTGGCCGATGACCTGCCTGAACAGGTCGATGAACGTTCCAGGGTTGGCATACCCGAGGCCGCGGGCCACGGCGACGACAGGTTTGCCTGCGGCAATCTCGATCAATGCAACGCGGACGCGCACCAGAATTCGCCATTGAGTGAGCGTCGTGCCGGTGTCTGCCTGGAAGCGACGCATCAAGGTCCGGCCACTCACGCCGATGGTGCGAGCCCAGTCGGAAGTGGTGCGGTCGTCCGCCGGATCGGCGATGATCTGCTGGGCAATCGAAAGAAGGTCAGGCGTTCTCGGCAACGGAATGTCGAGACTCGCGGCCTGAACGGGATGGATGAGGTCGATTGCCACCTGCTGTAGCCGTAGTCGCTTCAGGTCGGGCATGGCGTTGTTCTCGTTGTGTAACAACACCTCCCGAAGTGCACCGGTCATGGGTATGCCGACTATCGAGTCCCAATCGGTGTCGATTCGATCCGGCGTCAGGTACGTCGCGAAGATGACGGCGCCGTCGTCGGAGCGGACACGGTGCGCAGTGCCGGCAGGAATCCAGATGCCGAGCATCGGCGGAACCATCCAGAGGTGTTCGGACGCTTCGAGGGTGACGGTCCCACCTGCCGACCACAGCAGTTCATGTTCGCGGTGGGTATGGAAATCCCAGACGCCAGTTGCCGTGCTCTTGAACCGGATGGTGCTGACGGACCACGGCTCCGCGACGATCCGGTTCGGGGTGGACACCGGCTCGTTCCACGTCGACGGTTCCAGGGTCGGCGCTCCCCACAACATGATGCCGGGGAAGTCCTGTCGCGAAGGCGTCACGAACCAAGAACGTACCGGCTTCCGGCCGTCGACCGAGGGGGTGCGCGTATCGATGGCTCGATCGAAACAGTGGTTGGCCATGACGCTTCACCGTAACAGTGCAGGTGAGAGTAATTTTAGGTAGCCCTAATTCGGATACCGTCAGGAAACCCATGACATCACTTCTCTTGCCTACCGCTGATACCGATGCCGAGTTCGCTCGCATCACCGCAGCACTTACCCGACGCGGTTTCCTCGGGGCCGGTGCCTTGGCGGGGATCGGATTGCTCACGGCCTGTGGAACCAGCTCCAGTGAATCGGCCGAGGGCTCGATGCGCACCATCAACACGGCACTGGGGCAGGTGGAGGTTCCCACCAACCCGCAGCGAGTGGTCAGCGCCGATTACTACACGGGCCCCGCGATGTTCGACGCCGGATTCACGCCCGTCGGATTGCCGGTGGACTACGAGAACGCCGACGGTGTCCCGGAACCGTATGCGTCTGCCCTGCGGTCTCTTCCGAAGGTGGGACGCTGGTACGAGCCCAACGCCGAGGCGATAGCGGCTTTGTCTCCCGACTTGATCGTGATGACCAACCTCCTTTCGGAGAACAACCCGGATCTTTACGAGCAGATCCGGTCGATTGCACCGACCGCAGTTTTTGCCGAAGACGGCCAGTACGCGTGGAAGGAGCGCGCCCTCGGGGTCGCGGACGCACTCAACCAGAGTGCGAAGGTTCAAGAGTTGGCAGACCGGTACGAGGCGCGGATCGCGAAGTTCCGCAGCGACAATGCTGACGTGTTGAGCAAGGTGAAGGTCGTCTACACCACGTACTTCGAGGAGAGTGGTTTCTCGCTGTACTCGCCGACCAAGTATCAGACGACGGTCATCAGCGAGGCCGGGTTCGAGTTCAACGACCGCTCACTCGCAATTCCCGCCGGCAGCAACGAGTGGTTCCCGAAGGAGCAGTTGGAGCTACTCGACGAAGCCGACGTCATAATCACCAACAGTGGCAAGGGTCCCATCAACGAGAAGTTGGCGAACGACACCATCTTCCAGCGTCTGCGCGCCGTCAAGAACGATCAGGTGTACTCGTTCGACTACGAGGGCGTCGCGTCGTTCGGTTGGGCCCTGACGTTCCTCGAGCAGTTCCAGTCGATTGCTGAGGAGATCAGAGCCAAGCTCTGATCTCCTCAGCGATCAAGAGGAAGCCGGCGTCACCACATCCAGCCTCGGTTGATGCTGGTCGGTGTATGCCCACGGGCGGATCTTCTCCAGTGCTTTGCCGATCCGGAACACGGTCGGTTCGTCGTACGTATGGCCGACGATCTGGACGCCCGTGGGAACGCCGTTGTGTGCGTGTCCACTGGGCACCGCCAGTACGGGACACCGATTGGCGACGTTGAACGGCAACGTGAGAAGTGCTTCGGCGGTGGTGTTCACGTGCTGGCCCGCAACCGTGAGGCCGTCGAGCAAAGACTCGCCTGCCGGGAAGGCGATGGTGCCCGAAGTCGGGCAGATCAGCGCATCGAATGGAGCCATCGCCTCGGCGAGCTCTCGTTGCATCTGGGTTTCTTTGCGAAGGCCGTCCAGAAATGACATTTCCGCAGCGCCCTTCGACGTGATCGCGACGTTGTCGAGCGTGTAGTCGGCAAGAAGATCACCGTGGACGCGAGCAACTTCCGCGACGGATGCACCCATGATCGTTCCGAAATGGACTTTCACCGCTGCTGCCATCGAATCACGAGTCCACGGCAACTCGATCTCCTCGACGATCGCGCCGGCATCGACCAACGACTGTGCGAGAGCCCGGGTGTTCGCCTCGATGTCAGGCTCGATGGGGAAGTCACCGAGCCGCAGGCACAGGGCAATGCGCATTCCCTCGACCGACGGGTACTCGTGTGGCAGCATGATCGCCGGCCTCAGGGAAGAATGGTCACGCGGATCCGGCCCGATCAGAACGTTGGCCAAAAGAATTGCGTCGTCGACAGTTCGGGCCATCGGACCGTCGCCACGGTAGGAATCCATGGACAGCGGGGCGACCCCGGGAATGCGGCCGTACGACGCTTTGAGCCCGACGGTGCCGGTGAAGCCTGCCGGGCCCCGCGTCGACCCGCCGATATCGGATGCTGTTGCCAGAGTGGTAGTTCCGGCAGCGAGGGCGGCGCCCGCGCCTCCGGATGAACCGCCGGGACTGTAATCGAGGTTCCAGGGATTGCGAGTCACGCCCCACAGTGGAGAGTGCGTGAACGCCGCAACACAGAACTCCGGCGTCGTGGTGCGTGCGTGAATCAAGCCGCCTGCTGCCAGAACTCGATCGATCACCGGTGCGTTCTCGCGGGCGATGTTTCCGCGTGCCGCCAGCGAACCTTCGGTCAGAGACTTTCCGGCAATAGCGTGTTTTTCCTTGGCAGCTACCGGAATTCCCTCCAGCGGCCGCGGATCGGGTCCGTGGCCGAGATATCGGCTCTCAGCTTCCCGAGCGCCGGTCAGTGCCTCGTCGAACATCTCTTCGGTGAAGGCATTGATGTGAGGTTCGAACTTCTGGGTTCGGTCGACGACTGCTTGTAGCAGCTCGACCGGAGACAATTCTCGCGTGCGAAAGTGTTCAATAGCTTCGGTGGCGCTGAGGTAATGCAGGTCGTCTGACATGGCGTTATCTTCCTGGAGAAGTATGTGTAGGAATCACGCGCTTCGCGCAAGGGCGCCCAGTGCGGCCGCAGTCATAGCCGTGACACCTTCGGGTAGTGCCGCGGCCGGATCCGGCGCGAAGCGCGGTGAGTGATTCGAGGGTGTGCCGGGAGGAATCCGTCCCTCGGCGAGTGCGGCGAGAGCTCTTTCGTCGAAACTCCGAAGCGCCGTCCCGCCGAAATGCCAGAATACGGAGGGGCATTGGGCAGCAGTGCCGAAGACTCCGAAGTCCTCGCTGCCTGAAAGCGGTTGCGGCAGGGTGTGCATTCCCAATCCTGCCCGGCGTAGGTCGGACATCACCGTGGACGTTGCGTCCGGAGTGTTGACCGTGGCCGGAAAGCCGTTGTACGCATGAACGTCCGGCTGTTCGGCGGCGCCTGCTCCGTCCGCTTCTGCGCGAGCGATCCGGCCTACAGATTCGAGCATGTGTTCTCGCGACGATGCACTGAAAGTTCGCAGACTGAGTAGTAGTTCGGCGTCGTCGGCAATGATGTTCGCAGCTGTGCCGGCGTGCAATGCTCCCACCGTGAGCACCGGTGCTGTCGGGGTTGCCGCTTCATGAGCGACCAGACTTTGAATGCGCAGCGCGAAAGATGCTGCCATCAACAAGGGGTCGATGCACGCGTACGGCGAGGACGCATGTCCACCACGGCCGTGAAAAACCACTCGAATCGTGTCGGATGCTGCCATCAAGATGTCGGGTTTGCTGACCAGCATCCCAGCCGGAGTCGGGCCCACGTGTTGTCCCAGGCAGAGGTCCGGTCGCGGGAAGCGGTCGAAGATTCCGTCGTCGACCATCGCACGCGCGCCGGACCCGGTCTCCTCGGCAGGCTGGAAGACCGCGACAACAGTGCCGGTGATCGACGTCGGATCCGCGGAAAGTACTGCGCACGTGGCAAGTAGCGCGGTTACGTGGACGTCGTGGCCACACGCATGCATGACGCCATCCGTCTTGGAGGCGTATGACAACCCGGTGTCTTCTGCGACCGGCAACGCGTCCATGTCGGCGCGTAGCAGGATCACCGGCCCGCTGCTCCCTTGGAGAACACCGACGACACCCGTGCCGCCGACTCCGATCGTGACGTCCCAGCCGCCGATCCGCCGAAGCTCTTCGGCAACAAGTGCGGCAGTGCGAGTTTCGTTGCCGGACAACTCGGGGTGTGCGTGCAGGTCCCGGTACAGATCGAACCAGTGCGGCTCGACGGTTCGCAACCGCGACGGGTCTCCGAATTCAAGATTCGAAAGCAGTTGATTCATGGTCGATCTTCTTTCGGTTGGTGATGATCAGTTGGCGGTTTTCAGTTGCACCAGGTTCAGCATCTTTTCTCGGGTCTGCGGCGCTGCCATTACCGCGATGATCGCCACGACGGGCCCGAGCGCGAGCGATACGAACGCCGCTGACCAGGAGAGATGGTCCACGATGAATCCGAACACCAGCGGCGCGACAATCCCGGCGACCATGCCGCCGAAAATGATCATCGACGAGGCGGCTCCGACCACCGAAGAAGGCAGGCTACGAAGTGGGAGTGCAAAACACGGCATGAAAGCGAAAGAGGCAGCGGCAGATCCGAGGGTGACGAGAACGACGAACAAGGCCGTGTTGGAGGCGAAAGGAACTGAAACGAGCATCACGATGCACGCGAGCATGGACGGCACTACGACGATGCGGCTGTTGCCTGCCAGTCGATCCGAGATTCGGCCGCCGATGACGGTGGTCACGGCGGCCACCACGGTTGCCGGGATGAGAAGGAGGCTCGCACTCGAGAGGGCGATTCCACGTTCGTCATGGAGGTAGGACGGAACCCAGGACGACATCCCCCAGATCACGAAGTCGTAGCCGAAGAACATCAAGGCGAAGAGCCACATCGCGCGGGAGCGAAGTACGGTGCGCATGTTGTCCCAGGAGGAATCCGGACCGTGGTCGATCTCCGCCGGAAGTGCGGGCGGGAGCCACAACTTGATGCTGACGAGCGAGAGTACGCCGAGCGCCGCGACGGCCAGAAACATCCCACGCCAGCCGATCAACGGGAGAAGCGCTGCCGCAACGACAATGGCGAGAAGCGTACCGACGGCGTTGGAACTGTTCATCCATCCGGTTGCGGTGGCACGTTGCTCCGGGATGCTGCGTTCGGCAACCAGCTTTACTGCGGCTGCCGGAAACACGCCCTGTGCGAGACCGAAGAGAAAGCGAACAACCAGAAGCGTCCCGAACGACCACGCAAGGGCGGTGAGGCCGGTGAAGACACTCCACGCCACCAACCCGATCAGAGCCATCCGGACTGCGCCGTATCGATCGGCGAGCAGTCCACCAGGCAGTTGGGCCAGTGTGTATGCAATGAAGAACGTGGAGATGATCAATCCACGCTGGGAGTAGTCGAGATCGAACTCCTCACCGAGCAAAGGGAGGGCGAGGTTGATCGCCAGCCGATCTATGTAGTCGATCGCGTAGGCGACGAACAGCAGCGCGACCGTGACTTTGGTGGAGCGAAGCACTGGGCCTCCAAGTGGTGAACCTGTGAAGTGATTCACATATCTTCGGCAAACCGGCAGGGATCACCGGCCAGAATGCAGTAATCCAGCAATACTTGGCAGATGAAGCCGGAATCCGACGCATTTGTGATCGCGGAATCTGATCTGGAGATCATCAATGCACTCCAACTCAACCCCCGCGCGTCGTGGACACAGTTGTCGTCGGTACTCGACATGGATTCGACGACGATCGCCCGCCGGTGGCGTCGACTCGTCTCGAACGGTCATTCGTGGGTCAACGCGGTCGCAATCGGTCGAACCCACATATTCGGCTATCTCCTGATCAGGACCACTCAGGATGCGGTTGCCGACGTGGGGGAGCGGTTACGCGAGCTGGCCTGCGCTTATCTGTTGGCCAGGACGGAAGGTGAGTACGAGTACTTCGTCGGAGTTGTGGCCGCCGACCAGAAGAGTTTGGACGCCTTGGTGTGTGAGCACCTTGCTGCCGATCCTGGAATCTTGTCGATCAGAAGCCGGGTCGGGGTGAAGGTGTACCGAGACGGCTTCAGTTGGGAGCCGGGCGCTCTGGGGCAAGCAGGTCGCGCTCAGCTGGCAACCGCTGCGGCGCCGGCAGATCCGACAGTGTTCCGTGAGTCCGACGGTGCCCTGTTGGAGGCGCTCGGCCGTGACGGACGTGCCAGCTATGCGCGTCTCGCCGCGATTTGTGGAACGAACGAGACTGCGATTCGACGGCGCTTGGCCCAGCTGACTGCATCGCGACAGTTGATTTTCCGCTGCGATGTCTCGCAACAGGCTGTCGGTTCACCGTTCGAAGTGATCTTCGATGTCGCTGTGGACGGTTCCACCGACGAACTCGGCAATCTTGTGTCGAGTTGGCCGGAGATCAGATTGTTGGTGGCGACTACCGGAACAGCGAACATGTTGATCAGCGTGTGGCTGAGCAGCCTCGCGCAGAGTCTTGTCGTCGAGGATCGACTCCGCCGAATCGGTAGTGTGCGGATCCTCGATCGACGTGTCTCGCTGTACCCGATGAAGCGGTTCGGGCAGCTACTCGGACCGAGCGGAGTGGCGGAAGGTCATGTCCCGGTCGCGATTTGGGGCGCCGGCGACGTTATTCGTTGAGCGTCAGTCGATCGGCGTCCGATTGTCGTCGACGAGGTGTGTATCGGAGTCGGTCGCACGGGAGCGCTTCCAGATCATCCGTGCCAGCGCACCCAGTACGGACACTGCCAGGACAACGCCACCGCCGATGATGCCGGCCGACGAGTCGGGGAAGATGCCCTCGAGCAGCAGCCAGACACCGAAGACGAAGAACAGCACCGCGGCGCCGATCTTGATGAATCCGTCCGGGAGGTGCTTGCCCAGTACCGAGCCGACGATGATGGCGAGAGCGTCGGCCGCCACCATGCCTACCGTCGACCCGATCCAGACGCCGATCCAGTCGTTGTCTGTCGCAAGGGTGATGGTGGCGAGCATGGTCTTGTCGCCGAGTTCTGCCAGGAAGAAGGCAGACGCGACGGCGATGAAGGCGGATCGCGTGACGCGACCGGCTTTGTTCTGCTCGTCGTCGGTGAGATCGTCACCGCGCAGGGTCCAGAGGCCGAAGATCAGGAACGCGATCCCGCCGACGATGGAAATTGCCGCGGTGGGGAGTGCGACGCCCAGGTAGTGGCCGACGGCGACCGAGACAAGGTGAACAAGGGTGGTGGCGACGGTGATTCCGCCGAGGACGACCCACCAGCGATATCGCAAGGCAAACGTCATTGCCATCAGTTGCGACTTGTCGCCGAGTTCCGCGACGAAAATGACGCCGAAACTCAAAAGTATTGCGGCAAGCAAGGTTTACTCCTCCGGTCGGTGTAGGTCGGAGGAAAAATGCGAGCCTCCGGCCTGGGCAGGCGCATAGTGCGCTTGTCCGGCCGAAGGTCTCGCCCACCGAGGCCACAGGACCTTCGGTTCGCCAGGCCGGGTGCTTCGCGATCCACACCAGGCGGAGCGCGTCGAACCAGTATGTCGACACAGGCGATTGGGGGCTACTCCCCTTCGTTGCTACCCACGTTAGCGCGGTCGGCTCGAATTGGCAAAGCGCACAGCAAGTTTGGGAGTCCGAACTTATCGCTTACCGCGGCCGTCACGAAGCGAGGAGCATGGCCAAAACAGCGGTGTCGGGATCGCTGATCAAATCGATGCCGACGCGGCTGATCATGGAGACGACCGTGCCGTCCGGCTCTGCCTCCACCCAGGCCGCACGATGCTCCAAGCCCAGGTAGGGAAGTCCTGGCAGTAGTACGCACCCCGACGCGCTTCCCTCGCATTCCGGCAGGCTGGGGGTAGTTTCCGACGGCGGGTGCAGCATGATCAGCGCCGGCGGCTGATGGTCGGAGAAACGGCCGGGTGTCAGTGCAAAATCGCCGAGCACCGGACCTTCGGCAACCACCAGACCGACAGTGCCGGGTTGCGGATCCTCGGGAACGTCCTCACGCACTCCGAAGACCGTCGTCGTCGGCAACAATCCCGGCATCGAGGCCACTCGGACAGCCAGGGCGAGAAGCTGCGCCCACTCCTGGGTGGTGTCCGGCCAGCGGCCGGAAATGACGAAACCCTGCAAAGACCCAGCGGCTTGGAACGGAGAAATGCCTATTGCTTCGTTTCTGTTCATTTCTGTTCCTCCCTCGGTGCTGGGGCAAATCTCGGTCTGACGCGCATGCGTCGGTCCGGCACACCTCGTTGGGTAATCGAAATATGCACCTATTCGGTACTGGCACACAAGACAGGGAGAGTGCCAGCCAGGTTTGCGCTGGTGAGAGCGGTGGTATGCGCAGGCATGACTCTGTCGAAGAACCGTTCTCGGCTCGAAGACCTGGCAACGCAGGCGTGGATCTTCGGGTATCCCCTGTTGATTGCGGCGGTATCGCGTGACGTCATGACGGCGACGCCGACCCCGGTGGCGATGAAAGCCCCGCTCAACCAGTTCGCTTATGCGCGTACGACGCCCGATGCGAGCTTCACCGATGTCGTCTCGCCGAACGCGGACACTCTCTACTCGTCGGGGTGGCTGGACGTCTCGACGGAACCGCAGGTGCTCTCGCTGCCGGACTTCGGCACCCGGTACTGGTTGGTCCCCATCCTCGACGCGTGGAGCGACGTCTTCACGGTACCGGGATCTCGGACGGTAGGACGCACCGGGGGGCCGTACCTGGTGGCCGGACCGAATTGGAAAGGCAACGTGCCCAAGGGTTTGACGCTGCTGCGGTCGCCGACGGCGATGAATTGGATAGTCGCCCGCTACGCGACGTCAGGGGGAACGGACCTGGCCGAAGTGCACAGCCTGCAGGACCGGACGCGACTCACACCACTGTCGGAATGGACGGGTGACCCGAAGGCCTACACGCCCGGAGAAGTTCCGGTGAACTCCGCTGTCGACACGCGCACACCGCCGGTGGACCAGGTGGCAGCAATGGACGGCGAGGCCTTTTTCACCACGCTCGACGCACTTCTCGACGACAATCCTCCGCGTCCGGAGGATACCGAGATGATGAAACAGCTGTCCGACATCGGAATCGGCTCCTCGTTGCCCTGGAAATCGCGTCCGCAAGAGGTGCGTGATGCCCTCGACCGAGCTGCGCGAACCGGAATGGACGTGCTGAGCGAGATCGCCAAGGAGGCGGAAGGCAACCCGAAGAACGGCTGGACGATGCACCGCGGCTTGGGGCATTACGGAACTCATTACGCTCAGCGGGCGCTGATCGTCTGGCTCGGTTTCGGGGCCAACCTCGACGCAGATGCCGTGTACCCGCACGCCACCACCGACGTCGACGGTAAGCCTCTGACCGGTGAGAAGAAGTACGTACTTCATTTCGAGAAGGACGAGCTCCCGCCGGTCGAGGGATTTTGGTCGCTCACGATGATGAACGAGCGACAGTACTTCGTGGACAACCCGATCGATCGATATGCCATCGGCGATCGAAGTGATCTGGTGTTCGCCGACGACGGCTCGTTGGACATCTATCTCCAGCACGAGTCGCCTGGTGGCGAGAAGGAGCGGAACTGGCTGCCGGCTCCGTCCGGTGACTTCAACGTCTTTCTGCGCCTGTACTGGCCGAAGGCTGCAGTGCTTTCGGGATCGTGGACTGCGCCCGGTATTCGGGAAGCAAGTATTCGGGAAGCAGGCTGAAAGTCCCCTCGCTTCGTACCCGAAGAGCACAACTCGGTATCAGCCGCGCGTTTCGATGGGCGGAAAGGTCACGATAGCCATACGATCTGTCGGTATTGCCCTGTTTGAAAAGCTGTTGAATCGGTCAGAGACACCCGCTTGCTTCGGAGGCTACTGATGGTCACGCAGAATCCGTTCGTGCAGTACGGCAAAGAGATCTGGTGGATGATCCTGATCCGCGGAATCTTCGGCGTGATCTTCGGAATCATCGCGCTCGTGTGGCCGGGAATTACCGTGGTGGCCTTGGTTTTCCTGTTCGGTATCTACTCCATTGTCGACGGCTTGATCACGCTCGTTCGAGCCATCCGGGACCGCGAACACCTGAGTTCGTGGGGATGGTGGGTGTTCACCGGCGTCGTTTCGGTGGGAGCCGGTATCGTCGCGCTGGTCTGGCCAGGCATCACGGCGCTGGTACTTCTGTACATAATTGCCTTCTACGCCATCATGTTCGGAATCTTCGGAATTGTCGGCGCCTTCAAGATGAAAGCGCTGCCAGGATCCAGTTGGGGATGGCTGCTCGCCGCATCGGTGCTCGCGGTCATCTTCGGCATCATCCTTCTGATCGCACCAGGCGAAGGCATCATCAGCCTCATCTGGCTGTTGGGTTGGTACGCAATCTTGTTCGGCCTCTTCATGATCGTGGGCGCATTCCAGATCAGAAGCCGGGCAAAGGAAGCCGGTGTTCTCTAGGAAGGGCAAGCCGGCCGCCGCGGCTCCCGCTCCGATCCCCACGCTTTCCGGTAGTGAGAACTGGTCGATCCCGCGCGGTCTGATCGTCCTGCTCGGTCTCGCGGCCACCGTGGTTGCCGTCGGCGGAATGAAGGTGTTCGGCGGCATCCTCGGACCGGTATTCCTGGCCCTCGTGCTGACGATTGCCGTTCAGCCCATTCAGGATTGGTCACAGCGCCGAGGGTGGCCCAAGTGGGTCGGGATGCTCGGCTCACTGGTCACCGTGTACCTGATTCTGCTCGGGTTGGCGGCGTCGTTGATCGTGTCGACGGCCCAGTTGGCGACAATCCTGCCTCAATACTCCGAGGAGATGACCAACCTCCTCAACGAGGGCCGCGACAAGTTGGCCGACTTCGGAGTCAGCACCGAACAGATCCAAAGCACACTCAGCAGTATCGATCTCACGAAGGTCGTGGGCGTACTCGAAAGCGGGCTGGAGGGTCTGCTCGGCATTCTGTCGGATCTGGTGTTCATCCTCGCGCTGTTGCTGTTCATGGCTTTCGACGGCATGAGTATCCGCTCACGGTTGAATGTGCTGTCGGAGCAACGTCCCGAAATCTCCTACGCGCTCTCCACCTTTGCCGCCGGCACTCGCAAATACCTGGTCGTCTCGACGGTCTTCGGCCTCATCGTGGCGGTACTCGACGGTGGCGCGCTGTGGCTGATGGGCATTCAGCTGCCCGTCCTGTGGGCGTTGCTGTCCTTCATCACCAACTACATCCCCAACATCGGGTTTGTCATCGGCGTCATCCCACCGGCGCTCCTGGGACTCCTGCAGGGCGGGCCGTGGCTGATGCTGTGGGTGATCGTCGTCTACTCCGTCATCAACTTCGTGATCCAGTCCATCATCCAACCCAAGTTCGTCGGCGACGCCGTGGGGCTGTCGGTGACGATGACCTTCCTCTCGCTTGTCTTCTGGGCGTGGGTTCTCGGAGCACTCGGAGCATTGCTGGCGATTCCGCTCTCGTTGCTGGTGAAGGCCGTCCTGCTCGACATCGACCCGGCCACACGCTGGGCGGACATCCTGATCAGTGGTCCTCGAACCGAACCGGATGAAGACCCGAAAGAAGAAGCGAAACCGACCCCGGCGCCCACCTAGAACTTCTCAGTGTTTCTACAAGTTGTTGCTTTATCGTCTCGCCCATGAGCGCCGAGAACACCACCGAGAACTCCCACCGCCAGCCGTCACGCCTCGGTCGACGGCTGGCAGTGGGTGGTGTGGCCGCGATTGTCGCGGCTGCGGTGGCGGGGATCGGGTTCGTGATCTTCGCGGGCGGTGCCGATTCCTCGAACACCGTCGCGATCGTGAACGCCGACGCGGGAACCACGCTCGACGGCAAGGAACTTCGGGCCGGCGACACCCTGGTGGACACGTTGGGCAAGAACGAAGACTTCGACTTCCAGGTGGTCGACAACCCCGGCGGGAACTACTTCGCGACGTTGACGGTGCCGGAAGACTTCAGCGAAACCGTCGCGTCGATGTTCGGCACTGATCCCCGCCAAGCCAGTGTCGAACTGGCGGTGAATGGCTCGGACTCGGAGAAGTCCGCCGAGTTGACTCGGGCCGTATCGGCGCAGGTCGGCGCGGACGGAATCAAGGGTTTGCTGGCTCAGACTTCGGCCGCGCGGCGCTCGATCGATCAAAACCTCACCACCGCACAGATTCTGGTCGCCGGCACCAATGAGGCCGGAAAGTCCATCGATCAGGTGAAGGCAGGCGCAGGCACTCTGCTGCCGTATCTCGAGACCGCACGCTCGGGAGCGTTGGAGTTGATGAGCGTGGCGGACCAGGTATCCGGCGTGGTCGATCAGGCGTCGGGGTCGGCGGAAGAGCTGGCCACGCGCGCTGACTCACTGGGCCTGACGCTGGGGGAGGCGTCGTCGTCGACCGCGGAATTGAAGACACGGATCGACACGTTGCAAACTGCGTTGAACGGCCTTCCGATCCCGCCCGACGTGACAGCGCAACTGGCCGGTGTGAGTTCGGATCTCGGTGCGCTGAATGCGCAATTGGGCACCGTTCCGGCACTGTTGGGTGGCTCGGTCGGACCCGATACGGAGCTCGGTGATCTAGTCCGCACCGCTGTCGGGCAGCTGCAAGGCGCGAGCGATCAACTGAGCAGTGCTGCCGGACAATTGAACGACGGACTCATCCCCATCGCCGATCAGGCACCGCAGATGCTCGGCGACGTGACCGATCAGATCACCCAGGGATTCACGACGCTGCAAGGGATCGCCAAGTCATTGGTCACGGGCCTCGACGGCGCAAAATCCGGTATTCCGGCGATGACCACTCCGCAGCAGGTTCAGTTGACCTCGGTGCTGTCGGATCCGGTGGCCGTGAATCAGACCAGCGCGAACAGTGGTGACTCCGGAACTCGCACACTGGCATTGGTCTTCGGAGCCACGACGGTCCTGCTCGGTGGCGCTCTGCTGACGCGAACGGCGGCGCCCCTGGTGAGGCGCCGCCGTTCGCAAGAAGAGCTGTGACTAGACGATCAGACCTGCGGTCTGGGTACGTGCACGGTCGAAGCGAGCCGAAACGTCGTTCCAGTTGACGATGTTCCAGAATGCCTTGACGTAGTCGCCCTTGACGTTCTGGTAGTCGAGGTAGAAAGCGTGCTCCCACATGTCGAGGAGCAGCAGCGGCGTGAGGCCGATGGAGATGTTGCCCTGCTGGTCGTAGAGCTGGACGATGATCAGACGCTGTCCGATCGAGTCCCACGCGAGGATGGACCAGCCGGAGCCCTGGATGGCGTTGGCGTTCGCGGAGAAGTGAGCGCGGAAGAGATCGAACGAACCGAAGTTGTCGTCGATCGCTGCGGCGAGCTCGCCTTCGGGCTTGTCGCCACCGTCAGCGCTGAGGTTGTTCCAGAAAACGGTGTGGTTGGTGTGGCCACCGAGGTGGAACGCCAGGTTCTTCTCGAGCAGGTTGGCCTGCGCTGCGATGGTGTCGTTCTCACGAGCCTCGGCCAGCTTCTCGAGTGCAGCGTTGGCGCCAGCAACGTAAGCCGCGTGGTGCTTGTCGTGATGCAGCTCCATGATCTTGCCCGAGATGTGCGGCTCGAGGGCTGCGTAGTCGTAGGGGAGTTCCGGCAGCGTGTAAACAGACACGAGGGTCCCTTCTTTGCGGGCTGGTGAGCCCTGGTGCTTTAGAGTGCGTCGATCACCGGTCACGGCGTGACGTCACTCGCGTATGTGCAAATCATTCTTCGGGTTTCCACCCAATAACATTCGTACACCGTCCGCAACAGTCCGGCTCAGGTAGTAATCACCAAAGAATAAAGTTTGGTTAACCGAACTTGGTTAGATCTAAGGGTAAGCTAATATGCGCAAATTCGTCGTACAGGTGAACGGAACCTTAAACTTGCGCGATGCCCGCACCAGTTTTCCTCCCGGATTCACCAGAGGCGGCCGCGCCTCGGGTGAATCTTCCGGGCGCTGACCTGCTGCGAGCACTGGCGGTTGCCGCCGTGATCTACTCCCACATCTCTTTTTACGTCATCGACGATCTCGGCTCCGGTTGGTGGGTGATCGACGTCGTTTACGGCGTTCTGATCGAGCCCGCCGAACTCAACCAGCACCTCTCTTTTGTCGGCGTCGCGGTATTCATGATGCTGACCGGCGCTCTGGTGACGCGGTCCGCGATTCGTGACGGCCCCGGAAAGTTCTTGACCAACCGATTCAGCCGCCTGCTGCCCGCATTCTGGGTGGCAACCGCGATTGCCATTCTTCTGGTCCGCCTCGGAATCAACGGAATGTTCAGCGGTCAGGAAGGTATTTCCGATACCGAAGCGTTGATGAGCTTTTTTCTCGGCGGATTCTTTCTCAAACCCGAGGTAGCGGTTCTCGGAGTGACCTGGACGCTCACCGTCCAATTCCTCTTCTATCTCGCCTGCGTCGCGGCTCGACCGATATTGCGTCTGCGTCCAATCGTCATGCCGCTCGCGGGCGGAGCACTGTGCTCATTGGTGCTGCTCTACAACGTCTACGCGCCGTTGCCGTACACCGTGCCGATGCTGTCCAAGATCGCCGCGACGCTGCCGGCTGTCTTCCTCGGTCAGATCATGTACCTCGCGTGGGCCAAGCTCGCTCCCGGCCGCTGGCTGATCGTTGCCGTCCTCGTTCAGATGCACGTCATCATCGTGGCGACCCAGTTCCGCGTCTACTGGGCCGGCGAGCACTACCTGTGGACCATTTCGGTAGTCGCCGCAGCGGTAGTTCTCATCGGCCGCTACGACGGTGTCCCGACGCGCTGGTCAGTCGTGAAATGGCTTTCGACGCGCAGTTACATCATCTATCTCGTGCACACCCTGATCCTGTACCGCGTTGTCGAGAACACCGTTTTGTACGTCGGACCGACGCTGGCGTTCGCGCTGTTCCTTCTGGCAACGGCCGCGGTAGCAGAAATCGGCTACCGGTGGGTGGAGCTGCCCGGCGCCCGCGCGGTCACGGCGTGGCGAAACAGCCGCTCACGCGTAGCATCGAAGCATGAGCTGGTACGACGACATTCTGGGACGAGCGTCCGCAAAATCCACGCTGATCGCGCCTGAGGACGCCCTGCCCGGGCGAGAGCAGAAAATGCCGGTACCTACCGCGCACTACGTCAACGGGCATCCGTTGACGCCGCCGTTTCCGGCCGAACTGCAGACCGTCGTCGTCGGGATGGGTTGTTTCTGGGGCGCCGAGAAGGAGTTCTGGCAGCTTCCCGGTGTGTACACAACCGCTGCGGGTTATGCGGGAGGCTTCACCCCCAACCCGACGTACGAAGAAACGTGCTCCGGACGTACGGGTCACACCGAAGTGGTGCTGGTGGTCTTCGATCCCGCAGTGATCGCCTACGAGCAGATCCTGGCGCACTTCTGGGAGAACCACGATCCGACGCAGGGGATGCGTCAGGGTAACGACCAGGGCTCGCAGTACCGTTCGGCGATCTTCACGACGTCCGCCGAGCAGGAAGAAATCGCTCATGCGTCGGCCGTCGCTTTCGGTGAACGACTTGCCGAAGCCGGATACGGCGCGATCACCACCGAAATCGGTCCGCTGCGCGACTTCTTCTACGCGGAGGATTACCACCAGCAGTATTTGGCGAAGAACCCCGGCGGCTACTGCCCGGTGCATGCCACCGGCGTCAGTTGCCCGGTCGGATTGCTCCGTCAGGATCAGGTTCCGGCGCAGACGGACATCCTTCCGCCGAGTGAATAACTGGACAGGTGTTGGAGGACACATGTGATTCAGCTCGTTAACACTTGCAACTAGATCGAAACAAAGGGAATCTCGATGTAAGAGTGTGTCGTCGAGAGAACTGAGCTAATAATGTCAGGTAGTACGCGAGGAACTGCGTCGCTGCTCCGACGCACCATTCATGTAGGCCACGATCCGATGGTTCGCCGCAGTGATCGGATCGAAGGATTCATGTCCTTCGGTCTGATCATTTTTGCGATTCTTCTGCTGCCTCTCGCGGTATGGGCAGGGGCTGAGACGGCTTCGAGCCAGAACGCACTGATCGCCAAACAATCCGCCGAACTACACAGCATTTCGGCGACGACGACTGCAGACTCGACGCAGACCACCCCCTCGACAGCCGATTACATTGCGCCGACCACCGAAATGGCCAGCGCGCAATGGAACTGGAACGGCGAGGTTCACACGGGTGATGTCACTGTCGACTCGGCGACGCCCGTCGGCACCGAGGTCCCCATCTACGTCAACGATCACGGCGACAAGACCGTAGCTCCGATCACGCAGAGTGCTGCCGACGTCGCAGCCGTGGTCACCGGGGTTTTCACCTGGTTCAGCGTGATGTCCCTGTTGGTCATCGCGTTCATGCTGGTGCGGGTCTTTCTCGATCGTTCCCGCTCGGCCCAGTGGGACCGAGACCTACGCGCGTTCCTCGACGCGAACGCGCTGTAGATCCCGGACCTTTCCTCACTGCAGTTGGGGCATGACCTCGCTTGCGACGAGTTCGAGATGATCCAGATCGGCCAGATCGAGAGTCTGCAGATACACGCGCTGTGAACCGGCCTCGGCGAAAGTGCCGATCTTGTCGACCAGCTCCGAAGGTGTTCCGGCCAGACCGTTCTCACGTAGCTCGTCCACGTCGCGTCCGATCGCTTCGGCGCGCTTCTTGATCTCCGCCTCGTCGCGGCCGCAGCACAGGACGAGAGCGTTGGAGTACACCAATTCGTTCGGATCGCGCTCGTGCTCGACGCAAGCCTGACGAACCCGCGCAAAGATGTCCTTTGTTTCCGCGAGGGACTTGAACGGGATGTTGAACTCGTTCGCGAACCGAGCGGCGAGTGCCGGAGTCTTCTTCTTGCCCGTGCCACCGATCAGGATCGGCGGACCGTCGACCTGGTGCGGTTTGGGAAGCGCGGGAGAGTTCTTGATCTGCACATGCTTACCGTCGTAGTCGAACGTGTCGCCGACCGGCGTACGCCACAGGCCGGTCACTACGTCGAGAGTTTCCTCGAGCAGTTCGAAGCGATCCTTGAGCGCCGGGAACGGGATGCCGTACGCCTGGTGCTCTTCCTCGTACCAGCCGGCACCGATGCCGAGGTCTACGCGGCCACCACTCATCTGATCGACCTGTGCGACCGAGATGGCCAGCGGTCCGGCGTGACGGAACGTAGCCGACGTCACCAGAGTGCCGAGGCGGATGGTGGATGTTTCGCGGGCGATTCCGGCGAGCGTGATCCACGCGTCGGTGGGCCCGGGAAGGCCGTCGGAATTCATGGCGAGATAGTGGTCCGAGCGGAAAAATGCGCCGTAGCCGAGTTTTTCGGCGGTCTGGGCAACAGTCAGTAGTTGTTCGTAGGTAGCGCCCTGCTGGGGTTCGGTGAATATACGCAGCTCCATGACTTCTACTCTGCCACTATTTTGCGGAGGTCGGGACGACGGCACCGACTTGTCCGGCGCCGAAACACAGCGTCAGTCCCGGCGTTGTCGGCGTGATCTTCACACTGTTTCCGTGGCCGACCAGGCGCACGAATGCCGAGTGCAAACCCTGCGTCACGGGTACCGATACTGCGTCACCGGACGCCAACGCAACGTCGATCGTTCCGTCGGTGCTCGCGAGGTAATTGAGCTGAACCGTCCATTCCCAGCCGGCCAGGGGGCCGTCGAGGGGGAGCTCGGTCGGGCCTTCGGCGCGGGTGCCGCAGTTCGGTGCCGTTCCTTCGGGAATCCTTCTCGTCCAGGTCACTTCGGCGTCGACAATCCGTCCGCTGTCGTCGATGGTGCGCAGAATCGGAGTGCTGGAAGAAAATTCGGGGCGATCAGGCAGTGGCGCGAGAACATTGCTTGCCAAATTGTTCGGAAAGGCGACGGGAAGGAGCACTTCGATCGCGACGGGTTGCTCGAGCAGTGAAGCATCCTGATTCTGTGACAACGATATTCGCGCGTTGGCGAGGTAGTCGCGAGTCGGGTTCTCGCGCCAGATGTCGACGAACGTGACGGTCGAGACGAGCGAACTGACCACGAAGAGCGCTGACAGGCCGGCGGCGACTGCGACGGGTATCCGGGCCGGACGCCGCCGAGGTGCAGCGAGAATCAGAGCGGTGGCGAGGGCGAACACCGTCGCCGAATCCGTGAAGTAACGCAAGGTCTGCGCCAACTCGTACGTGGTGTCGGCGTCGGATCGGGTAGCGGTCATCGCCACGACAGAGGCCAGGAAGTACAGCGCCGCGGCGGCCCAGATCCAGGCAGCGCCGCGTCGGGCACGCACGGTCATCACGACCGTCGTCAGCAGCGCGGCCCAGGCCGCGGCCACCAAGACCGTCGGCGGATCGGCCCAGGCGGGGCTGGGGATCCACCGCTCCCAGCGCCAGGGGCCGCCGAGAAGGGTGGGAAGCATCCCCAAAGACGTGCCGTGATGCAGCAGTTCGGTGGACATGGAACGGCCGTTGCCGGTGATCGGAGATTCGACAGTTGTCAGATACACCGGAATCCAGATCGCGAGCACGGCGGCGCAGGCCGTCCACAGGCGTCGGCACTTCGTGACCGCACTTCGTATCGGCGTTCCTTCACCTTGTGTGCGCAAGTACAGCACCAGAAAAGCGAGTGCCACGAACGGAACGAGCACTGCCTTCTCGAAGAACAGCAGAGAGACGACAAAAACCGCGGTGCCCGAGAACACGTAGCGCACATGTCCGGTGCGGTACAGCTTGATCGCGTCGCCACATGCCCAGGCAAGCGCGATCTGAAGCGGCAAGGCGTTGAGTGCGGCCGCCCACCACGAGAACGACGGAAGGGTCAGCGGGACGAAGAGATACAGGATCAGCGGAATCAACAGCGCCGGTCGCCAACCAAGGACCAACCGAAGAGTGCGCAGAAGCGCCAACGACGCCGCGGCCTGGCCGATGACGAGCAGCGTTGCCGACAGCGCCCAGTTGTACGGCGCGATGCGGGTGATCAACCCGGTGAAGAAGAAGGCCGCGGGCATGAAGTGACCGTCGTGGTCGTAGAGCAGGAGTTCGCTCGAGAAGAGAGGGAAGCGTCCTCCGCGGCCCATCAGGATGAGGTCGTCCCAGTAGAAGTAATTGCTCGCGGCAACCCAGGCGCGAATGACGAGCTGACATCCGATCAACACGAACGCGAGCTGCGCGACCCGTTTCGGGGTGAACGTCAGAGTTGGCTCGGGCTGTGGAGAAGTCATCGACGGTCATGCTTCCAGGTGTGTCAAAAACCGACTTCCCGCAAAAAAGGGATAACGGTCTTTTCTGTCTTTTCGGGAGCAATTTCTGAATGGATTGTGAACTTTGCCGGGATAAATGACGCCGACGCCCAAAAGTTCACTGACCTGCGGTGTCAAATTCATCCTCGAGCCTGTGCATCGTTCGCTAACACCTGTCAGCAAATTCTCAGGGTCTTGCCCGTGACCTGTGGATAAAGCCCGATTCATTCATCCAGAACTGTGGATGAACCTGTGGAAACTGTGGATAACTCGAGTTTTTAAGTGGCGGAGGTCACATTATTCGAACAATGCAGGTGAACGCGGTGGAGGTTCGATCACAAATCGGGAGTGAATCCATTTGCTGCCGTTACCGATACGGCGTGACAGAATCGAAGTTGTGAGTGTCGTTCAGGTCTGCGCCCGGTGCGCCGCACGCTGGCCCGTAGTCGGCGGCCCCACGCAGTGGTGCCCGCGCTGCAGCGGCGTCCTGATGATCCCCACCCGCACCGAGATCTACCAACCACCCAACCGTCGAGGCTTCCGCTGGATCGCGCGCTCACCGTCCGACCCACGCGGCGTGGGGGACGCACCAGTGCGTCGTAGCCTCACCACCCCGCGCTACGACGCCGTCCCGCAGTGGGGGCTCCAGGACATCGTCGACACCTCACCGGTGCCGCCCTCGCGAGCGGACCGGATGGCCGACCGAGTCGGGCCGTTGCTGACACTCGCGACAATCCTCTACGGACTCGCTGTGTTCGCCGAACTGGGCAGATACGCGATCCTGGTGCGTAACCGCACCACGCTGATCCCGCAGTGGCTTCTCACGGTCTCCGACGCCGCCGTGTACTTCACTCAGTTGGGTGGACTGCTGATCTCGGTCTTCGCGGCTGTCGCCGGTGTGTGCTGGCTACTTCGTCGGCGTCATGAACACTTCGCAGGTGCCGGGGAATCCGATCCGCGCACAGCGTCGGAAGTTGTCGTCGGCTGCGCTGTGCCGATCCTCAACCTCGTGATGCCGGCGGTTTATCTCTTCGAGTTGGTCCGCCGCGATCCGCGCGGAACTCTGCTGGTGAAGATCTGGTGGGGCTTCTGGGGATTCAGCGCTCTGCTGCTGGTGGTCAACGCGTACTGGCGATCACGCCCGGGGATTCAGGCAATGGCCGACGGGGTTCTGCTGAACGCCTTCATCGCATTGGTCGCAGCCGTCACCGCGGCGTTGACGCTCGTCGTGATCCGACGGATCGAGCGCAAGAGTTGGCGCGGCGAACCCGAATCGGAAACTCGATGGGTGCCAGTGCCGCGCTCGGTGTTGGAAGAGAAGACGGTGCTGGAAGAGAAGGAGACCGCTGCCCTGTGAGCCCAGATCGTCGAGGTCCACTCGTCGTTGCGCACCGAGGTGCGTCGGCTGCGCGGCCGGAGCACACCCTCGCCGCCTACGAACTGGCCCTCGAGGAGGGTGCCGACGGGCTCGAATGCGACGTCCGGCTCACCCGCGACGGGCACCTGGTCTGCGTTCACGACCGCAAGGTCGATCGCACCTCCAGTGGCACGGGGATCGTCAGCGAGATGACGCTCGATTCGCTGAACGCTCTGGACTACGGGTCGACGAGCGAACCGGCCGAACTGCTGACTCTCTCCGACCTCATCACCCTCGCCCTGGATTTCGCGCGCCCGGTGAAGCTGTTCATCGAAACCAAGCACCCAGTGCGATTCGGCGGCCTGGTCGAAGCAAAACTTCTCGCGGAACTGCACCGCTTCGGGATCGCGTCGCCGCCGTCGGCCGATCACTCTCGCGCTGTGGTCATGTCTTTCTCGGCTACTGCGGTCTGGCGAGTGCGTCGTTCGGCACCGCTGCTGCCGACGGTCCTGCTCGGTGACGCGTCGCGATACCTCGGCGGTGGTGCGTCGACGGCTGTCGGCGCCACGGCGATCGGGCCGTCGATCAAGGCGCTGCGCGAACATCCCGATCTGGTCGATCGGGCTGCCGCTGCGGGTCGCGCGACGTACTGCTGGACCGTCGACGACAAGGCGGATGTGGACCTGTGTCGTGAGCTCGGGGTCAGTTGGGTGGCCACCAACCATCCCGGGCGCACGAAGCAATGGCTGGGCAGCGTGTAGATTTTGCCCTCGTGGCCAAGAAGAGCAAAAGAAACAGTGGACCGAAGCAGGGCAGCGCACGCGCAGAGAAGCTGGCGGCACGCCAAGCAGAGCGTGAAGCCGCTGCCGGCGCAGTGAACCGCCCGTTCGAGGGCCTTGCCGCCGAGTGCGATCTGGTCGCGCTGCGCGAATTCGTTCCGTCCGCCACGGCACCGTTGCCGGTCATCGGCTCCGACCGTCCCGTCACGTTGGCGACGGTCCTCCCCGGCGCTGTTGCCGCCCTCGTCCGCGACGAGGGCGAGACGGCCACCGGATTTGTCGGTGTCCAGGTTCAGGCGCACTCTGCAGACCTCGGCGCAGACCTCGCCGCTTCGGTGAACTGGATCAAGGACGCGGCCCCCGGCGACGCGCTTTCTGCCGCGAACCCCGATTCCGAGACACCCGCCGTCACCGAGGTTGTCGATCCATCGGCTCTGCTCGACATCACGGTGCACCAGAACTTCAACTGGTGGATTCCGGAAGGCGTCGAAACCGATCCTGAGGTTGCCGCCACCGTGCAGCACGCCAACTCGGCGATCATGCCCTCTGCACGCCTCGAAGGAGACGGCCTCGTTGCCGCGTGGTGGGTCGACGCCGGCGAGAAGGCGCACCTGCGTTGGGTTCGCCCCGAGAGCGAAGACGACCTGATGCTCGCGTTGGCGCGCGTGCACGCGACCGGTGGACTGCACCTGGGTGAGGGCTCGCGCTACGCAGGCTCGTTCCGCACCCACGGCCTGTTGGTCCCCGTCTTCGACCTCGACCGCGAAAAGCATGCAAACGAGTGGGTAGCGGCAACCGTCGAGCTCGGTGAGCGTCTTGCCGAGGCTCTGGCCGTCGACGCTCCACTGAACTCGGCCGAGCTGCGCTCGCGCGACGGCCTGCGCGGACGCCAGGTCACGCTGCGCTGATTTTTTCGCCAGAACTATAGGCGTTACGCAAAGTTACGGTTAATGTTGGCGGCATGACTTTGTCGCACGACATCTCCGGTAGCGGTCCCACGCTTGTGCTCGTCCATGGCATCGTCCATCGACGGCAGGCGTGGGATTCGCTTTTGGACCAGCTGACGCCGTATCGCCGTGTGGTCACGGTCGACCTGCCAGGTCACGGAGAGTCCCTGCTACCCGAACTCGGTCCGGACGTCATGGGACAGCTGATCGACGACGTCAGTGAGTTCGTCAAGGAAGTGACTCCGGCGGGGGAGCGTGCCCACGTCGCCGGAAACTCACTCGGCGGATGGATTGCACTCTCGCTGGCAGCGCGCGGAGACGTCGCGTCGGCGACAGCTCTTTCGCCGGCCGGGTTCTTTGTCAATCACCTCGATCAGGTGCGGGCGATCAACACGTTCCGTGCACTGCGCGGCACGGCCAAGCTCATGGGCGATGGTCTGCCACGTGCATTGCGGTACAAGCTGATTCGCTATCCGGCGCTCGCCGCGTTCTTCGCTCATCCGAGTCATGTCGGTTATGCGGCGGCGTTGGCCGACTGCCGTTCGCTCGTGTCCAACGAACTCGTCGATCTCGGTCTCGAGATGGACTTCGTGTTGCCGCCCATCGTGGATCCCACTGTGCCGGTGACGGTTGCGTGGGGTCGACGCGATCTCATTCTGCCCGTGTACCAAGCGCAGCGCGTGAAAAAGCCGTTCCCGCAGGCGAAGTTGATGGTTTTGCCCGGACTCGGGCACGTACCGATGACAGATGCCCCCGAGCTGATCAGTTCGATCCTGCTGGCAGGAAGCGAACCGTTCGGCTCGAGGGCAAAATCCGTGAGTGCTGCAGGCTAGATGGTTCCGCCTGCTGCGTTCGGCGCACCGGTGGTGTCACCGACGGTGCTCATCTCGCGGGACACGAAGTCTTCGAGGTCGAACAGGTTGGCGCCTGCGCGGTCCGCGATGGTGAGAAGTGTTGTCATGCTGGCAACTTCCTCGACCTGCTCCTTGAGGAACCACTGCATGAACTGCTCGCCGAGGTAGTCGCCTTCTTCGCGGGCAGTGCTCGCGAGCTGGACGATCTGCTCGGTGACCGTCTTCTCCTGCGTCAGCGCGAGAGCGATGGGCTCACGGGCATCCTTGAAGTCGGCCTTCGCGGCGTCGACGCCGGTGAGTTCGACGTTGATGTCGCGATCGAGGAAATACTGAACGATCATCATGGCGTGGTTACGCTCTTCCACAGCCTGCTTGTAGAAGTGCTTTGCCAGCTGTGGCAGGTCCGCATTGTCGAAGTAAACCGCTGTCGCGATGTACTGATGCGAAGCGTTGAACTCGTTGCGAATCTGGTCTCGGAGTAGTGCGTGGAATTTGGTCATGTGAGTCTCCCCAGAAGTCATGAATTCCAAGATAGTGCAGGTCAGAGGCCCTGTCATCCCAGTCTGACCTTATTGTGGTAAGCGTTCCCAAACTAAAGAAGACCTAATTTCTTTTCGAATTCGGTGCGGTTATCCATTGGCCCGAAAGCGAATGTTTCATTTAGGAATGTCCTTTTCACCAGGCGAGTTCCGTGCATTTACCGTCACTTCCCTGGAGTTCCACCTGCACAGTGGCGTGCTCCAGTTCGAATACCTCGGCCAGCAAGGTTTGGGTGGCCGCGAGCACCGTAGTGGGATCGGCGTCACTGGCCGCGGTGACGTGAACGGAAGCAACTTCCATCCCCGAGGTGAGTGTCCAGACGTGCAGATCGTGCGCGTCGACGACTCCCGGGAGTGTGTTGATCTTCTCGACTATCGCGGTGACGTCGATGCGCTCGGGAGCCTGCTGGAGCAAGATGCGGACGGCATGGCGGCCCAGGTTGAAGGCGCGCGGCAAGACGAAAAGGCCGATGGCGACGCCGATGACGGGGTCGGCGTAGCGCCAACCGAAAGCGAGCGTGACCAAGCCGCTGACGAGGACGCCGATGGACCCGATCATGTCCGCCATGACTTCGAGGTAGGCGCCGCGGATGTTGATGCTTTCCTTCGCGCCGCTGCGGAGCATCAGGAAGGCGATGACGTTCATCGCCAAACCGACGACGGCGACTATCGCGACGGGGAGGCCGGGAACCTCGGGCGGATCCGAGAATCGGCTGGCAGCCTCGTAGAGCACCCACCCGGCGACTGCGAAGAGCAGGATCGCATTGGCCAGTGCCGCAAACACTTCCGTGCGGTACATGCCGAAAGTGCGATCCGGGCGCCGTGCTGCGCGCTGTGCGACGAGGATCGCGGCGAGCGCCATGAAGATGCCGAAGATGTCGGTGAACACGTGCGCCGAGTCCGAAAGCAGCGCCAGTGACGAGGTGAAGAAGCCGACCGTCACCTGTAGCACGAACGTCACCAACCCGAGGCCGGCGGCGATCCACAGTTTGTTGACATGCTTGCCGCTGTTGCTGGTCGCAGCCTCGGCGGGAGAGATTCCGTGCCCGTGTCCGTGTGACATCGAAGGTCCTTTCGTCGACGTCAGCCTAGACACATATGCATATATGCGCAATAGTGCATGTCTTAAAAACTATGCAACATAGTTGTAAGGTGGCGGCGTAGACCTTCATTTGTCATCGACGCGAGGACCGAGAAGTGGGAAGACATCGAAAATCCGAGCCGATCAGACCCGGCGGGCGCATGGCCGCGGTTTCCGTGGCGACGGGCGCAATCCTGGCGTCCGGCACTTCCATCGGGCACGCATCGCCGCTTCCAGTTGCAGCGGAAGGTCCAGCGCTGGTGTCGATGCCGGAGATACTCGACCTTGTTCGGACGACGGATCTTGCCGGGATAGCCGAACAACTCGGTAAAACGAGGCAACTCGAAGCCGAACGGGCGGCGTTGGCGTACGAGGCAGAAAAGCCGCGGGTGATGGCCCCCGTCAGCGGGACGATGACGTCCAACTTCGGTCCACGCTGGGGAACAACCCATTACGGTCTCGACATCGCAAACTCGATCGGTACGCCCATCGTCTCGGCGACCGACGGTGTTGTGATCGAATCCGGTCCCGCCGCGGGATTCGGGCTCTGGGTCCGCATCCAGCAGGACGACGGGACCGTCGGCGTCTACGGGCACATCAACGAGGCGCTCGTGGTTGCCGGTCAGAAGGTGCGGGCGGGTGAACTGATCGCGACCGTCGGCAATCGTGGACAATCGACGGGACCGCACCTGCACTACGAGGTGTGGCAATCTGACGGGCAGAAGACTGATCCGCTCGCGTATCTGAATTCCCGGGGCGTGTCGTTCGGGGAGAAGGCCGCGAGCGGCTGAAGTTCTGTCACGACGCGATGGAGGAGCTATGCAGGGGCTGGGCGGACTCGAAGCCGAGGTCATGGATGTGATCTGGCAGTCCGACGACGCGCTCTCGGTCAAGGATCTGGTCGAGATCTTGGGTGAGCGTCGACAACTCGCGTACACCACCATCCTGACCGTCGTGACTCATCTCTACGACAAGGGCTGGGTGAGTCGTGAGAAGAAGAGTCGCGCCTACTTCTATCGGCCGAGTCGCAGCCGTGAAGAGGCCACATCCAGGGCACTGCGCGAATTGTTGGACAGCAGTTCCGATTCCGCTGCCGTGCTGTTGCACTTCGCGAAGACCGTGACGGACGCTGAGAACGAGGCCCTGCGCCGAGGACTTTCCGGGGAAGGTGCGCAATGACACTGGCCTTGCCGATGCTTCTCGGTGCGGTATTCGTCGGATTTTTGGTTCCGAGAGCGTTACGGGCCGTTTCCTCGACGTTGTCACCGACGGTGCTGCTCGCGGCGTGGCTCGGCAGTATGGCGTCGGCTCTCTATCTCGCTCTCTCCGCGGTCTTGGTTCTGGTGTGGCCGAGCCACGCGCCGGTCGAGGGGCTGGTCGACGGTATCGCTCGGTGTTTCAGCGCCTTCGCGCACGGCACGAGTTCATGGGTGGGTGAACTGATCACCGGCACAGCCGTTGGTGTGGTGGGTTTGATCGCTGTTCGGATCGTGCTGGCCGGCCGCAAACAGGCACGTGAGCACGCGAGAGTCCGAGATTTCCATCGTGATGTTCTCTCGATCGTCGCGCGCCGCGACAACTCGGAGTCCGACGTGTTGTGGTTGGATCATCCGCTGCCGATGGCCTACAGTGTCGCCGGAAAGCCTGGATTTGTTGTTGCGACACAAGGCTTGTCATCCGCTCTTACCGGGGGCGAGCGTGACGCGGTCCTCGCGCATGAGCGTGCGCACCTGAGCGGCGGTCATCACCGAATCGTCGGTGCCTGTGAAGTCTTGGCCGCTGTTCTGCCGGGAGTGCCGTTGTTCGCGGCGGCACCTGCTTCCGTCGGCGCGATCGTGGAACTGTCGGCGGACCGGCACGCCGCTCGCGTCACCAGCCCGGCTGCAGTGCGTTCCGCCCTTGCCGTGGTGTCGAAATCGCCGCTTCCTCAGCCGGACTGGAGTTTGGGCGATCGCGGCGGCGCGACCGCAGTGCGATTGCGTTCCCTGGTCGACGGCGACGTGGCGTCGCCTCGGCGACTGACGTGCGCGGTTGCGGCGTGCGTGCCGGCGGCCATCACGACGGCCGTTGCCGCAGCCGTGACGGTGGCCGTCTCCGCCGGTATCTGCGCTGTTCTGACCTGATCATTGCTCCAAGGCTGAGTCGATCTGGGCTTTCAGATCTTCGTAGCTCGGCATCTGGGCCAGCTTCACGTCGTTGAGGAACAGCGTCGGGGTGCCCTGGACGCCAAGGCGTTTGCCCTCGTTGAAGTCGCGCTCGACCCGCTCGCGGACGCCGCGGCTGCTGAGGTCGGATTCGAATCGGGTCATGTCCAGGCCGAGATCTTGTGCGTAGGAGCGAAACAGTGCCTCCTGCGATTCGGCGGATTCACCCCACTGCGACTGAGTCTCGTACATCCGCCGATACATCTCGACGAACTTGCCCTGGCGAGATGCGGATTCGACGACCTGCGCCGCGAGAGTGCTGTTGGTGTGACTCGGAATCGGAAAGTATCTGATGCCGAATGTGATTCGATCCTCGTACTCGGCTCTGATTCGCTCCATCGTCGGGTACAGCGCGAGGCAGGCCTCACATTCGAAGTCGAGGAACTCGACAAGATTCACTTTGTCGTCAGCGGCCGAGGTCAATCGGTACGCGTCGTCGGTCAGGACGGCGGTGGATTGTGCTGCCCGATCGGTGCTCTCGTTGTCCGCCCTGATCGGATCTACGGTGATGAACGTGATCAGTGCTACCGCGAACAACGCGATCAGGGCGGCGGATATCTTCATGCTTCTGGACACTGCTGTGTACCTTGACCTTCCGTCGAATACTTAAATACTATCCAACATAGTATTTAGGTGTAGAGTCGACGGTACCCGAAAGGATTCGAAGGAGGGTTCGCCCGTGAATCGGAGGTGAACGGTCTGGCGCCGCCGTCGATCGGACAGATGTTGACCTGGGACTTCTCGTCCCTGTCGCCTATTGTTCTGCTGGGAGCTGTTCTGGCGCTTTGGTATTGGTGGTCAATGCACCGTGTGCGTGCGCGGGGACGGCTATGGCCCTGGTATCGAACTGCGTGTTTTCTGGCCGGATGCTTGCTGTTGATCGCCGTGACCGGTTCGAAGGTCGAAAGTTACGGGAACGAACTCTTCAGTGTCTGGATGTTCCAACATTTGACGCTCTCGATGGCGATCCCGCCGCTGTGGGTGCTGGGCTCGCCAGGACTGTTGCTACTGCGTTCGACGTCGCATCGAGGTCCCGGGAGAAATGTTCTGGCGCTTGCACTGTCGGCATTGCGCAGCCGTCCGGCACGGTGGATGTTGCACCCCGGGTTCACGATCCCGGTCTTTCTGTTCAGCTACTACGGGATCTACCTGTCGCCGATCTTCGACGCCGTCTCGGGATTGCCGGCCGGACACGTCTTTCTCGAAATCTTCTTTCTCGCCAGCGGTCTGCTCTTCATCATGCCCGTGCTCGCCACCGGACCACTGCCGGTGCGGCAAAGCTATCTCGGCCGGTGTTTCGACCTTTTCGTGGAGATGCCGCTGCACGTGTTCATCGGAGTCGTTCTCATGATGGCGACAAAGCCGCTGCTGACCACGTTCGTGAATCCGCCTCCCGAGTGGGGCGTGGACGTGATGCAGGACCAGCAGTTGGCCGGTGCCCTTGCGTGGTCGTACGGTGAGCCCGTCGCGCTGGTGGTGGTCGTGATCTTCGCGATGCGCTGGAACCGGGACGACAAACGGATGAATGCCGCCCAGGACCGCCGCGCCGAGATCGACGGCGACAGTGATCTGGAGGCATACAACAACTTCCTCAGATCACTGAGCGCCGCCGAGCGGCCGGAGACTCGGTAGGCCGGTGGCCCTCAGACGCCGCCGCCGGCGGGTGTCGGCGCCATTGCGTCGGCAGCTGCCGGTGTGTTCATCTCGCGTGCGACAAACGTTTCGAGGTGGAAGAGGTTGTCGCCGGCACGGTCGACGATGGTGAGAAGTGTTGTCATGCTTGCAACTTCCTCGACCTGCTCCTTGAGGAACCACTGCATGAACTGCTCGCCCAGGTAGTCGCCGGTATCGCGCGCGGTGCGCGCCAACTGCGTGATCTGCTCGGTGACCGTCTTCTCCTGCTCGAGTGCCAATTCGACCGGAGCCCGGACACTGTCGAACTTCGTCACGACGTCGTCGACACCCGGTACGTCCACGTCGAGGTCGTTGTCGAGCAGGTACTGGATCATCATCATCGCGTGACCGCGTTCCTCGGTGGCCTGGCTGTAGAAGCGCGCGGCCATCTGCGGAAGATCGTGTGCATCGAAGTACACCGCTACCGCGATGTACTGCTGCGATGCAGTGAACTCGTTACGGATCTGCTGACGCAGCAGAGTGGTGAATTCGCTCGAGTTCTTCGCCTGTGTCATCCCAACAGATTACTGGGTCGGCGGCACGGACAGGGAGCTACTTGTTGTCGAGCTGATCGATGATGAAGTCGAGAGTTTCCGGCCGGTATCCGTAGACGAACGAGTCCTTTTCGCCGACGTACCAGTCGCCGCACTGGAAAGAACTGCCCTTCTCGACCCCCGTCGGCCACCACTGTGCGGACAGCGATGCCGGACGAGTTTCGACGGTAGGTCGTGCGATGCAGCTGTTGTGATCTATCTCCGTGATGTTCGCAGTCATGCGCAGGATGCGTTCGTTGCCGGTGGTGCGGATGACCTCGTCGATACCCGTCGCGCCGGCGGGAACCCAACTCGGCAGTGTGTCGATTCCGTTGGATGCTTTTGCAAAAGAGAAGGTTTCGGTTTTCTTGTATGCCTTCGACTCGTCGAACTTGTCGAAGGTGCCCGAGCAGGACGTGGCCAGTAAAGCCGCTCCGGCCGAGGCGGCGATGACGGCGGCGGTGCGGAATCGGCGGTGTGCTGTGTTCATACCTTCACGGTATTTTTCCGCCGGCCGTTCCGCGTCCTGCCGGAAAGCGATTTGTTCGCTCGGCCTGTCCTCCCGGGGTACTACCGAAACTCAGGGCAATCACCCCGTGGTGATCAGATCCTGCGGAATCTGCTGATCGTTGGCCAGGGCGTCGAAGAATTGCGAAGCGCGTGCCTTGTCCCACAACAACACGTTGCCCGACCCGTCCACGTCCTCGAAACCGGCGACGGGAACCGTCGTGGTGGTCATCCCGCCGCGAAGCGCCCAGGCGAGTGAGGCCAGATTCCAGATGTGATCGCCCTCGTCGACCTGCAAAGACTTGGCCGTATCGGAGACGAGCGGCCACAACCGGAACGGATTGAGGAACGTACTCGGACTCGTCGCCTTCGACAGCAACGCCGACATGAACTGGCGCTGGTTGTTCATGCGGTCGAGGTCTGCGAGCGCGGTTGCTCGGGTCCGCACGAACCCGAGTGCATCCGAACCCTTCAAGTCCTGGCATCCAGCGGGGAGGTTGATTCCGGCCAGCGGATCGTCGATCGCCTGCGTCAGGCATACATTGACGCCACCGACGGCGTCGACGATGCCGGCGAACCCGCTGAATCCGATCTCGGCATAGTGGTCGATGCGAAGTCCGGTTGCCTCCTCGACGGTCTGCACCAGCAAGGGGGCACCACCGAAAGCGAAGGCGGCGTTGATCTTGTCCGAGCCGTAGCCGGGAATCGGAATGTACGAATCGCGAGGGATGCTGACCATCGTCGTCTTCCCGCTCTTGGGAACGTGGACCAAGATGACCGTGTCAGTGCGCTTGGGGCCGGTGTCACCACCTGTCGCAAGCGCTTGCTCCTGCTCGGGTGTGAGTCCCTCACGACTGTCGGAGCCGACGATCAGCCAGTTCGTGCCCGGAGTATCGGCGACGCGTCCCGCGTAGTCGGGCAGCGCGTCGATTCGATTGAGCGAACTGTCGACGTAATAGACCGCGCCGGCCAGCGCGAGCAGCAAGACCAACAACGTGATGCCGATACGTTTACCCCAGCTACGACGCTTGCGTGGGCGTCGCTGCTTCGGGGGTTCAGGAGGGCGAGGCGGGGCGTTCGGCGGGGTTCGGCGCGGCGGCGCGGGTGCGTACTTCGCCTGGCGTTGCGGATCCTGACGCGGCGGCCCCTGCCTGCGGGGGTCGTCCTGGAACGGCTGCGGGCGTTGGGTCGGCGCCCAGTCCTCACGCCTGGGTTGCTGCGGCGCTTCTGGTGGGACCTGTGACCAGGCCTGATTGGCCGGATTCTGCTGCGGTGGACGTCCGTCGCGGCGAATGACCGTCGGCCCTTCGGGCGGCATCGGGGGGCGCCGCTGCGGGGGTGGGCCCTGACGGGGTGGCATCGGTCCACGCGGGGGCGGCTGGCGCCGCGGAGGTGGCCCTGGCGGCTGGCGCCGCGGAGGGCGCTGAGGATATTCGGAGTCGCCGGTCACCAGTTCACGGTACCGGTCACGGCAGCCAGGAGACGTGATCGCGCAGGAGGGCGTAACCGATGAACGCCACCATGTCGATGAGCGCGTGGGCGATGATCAGCGGCCACAGCTTGCCGGTGCGCTGCCAGTATCGACCGAACACGAGCCCCATGATCACGTTTCCCACACCGCCGCCGAACCCTTGGTAGAGGTGATAACTACCGCGCAGGAGCGAGGACGCGAGCAGAGATTTGTTCTCGCTCCAGCCGAGTGTTCGGAGGCGAGTGATCAGGTAGGCGACGACCAGTACCTCTTCGGCGCCCGAGTTTGCGATTGCGGACAGTACGAGGATCGGAACCCGCCACCAGTGGTCGTCGAGCGCGCTGGCTTGGACGGTGAGGTTGATGCTCAGTGCCTGAGCGACGAGGTAGAACAAGAGTCCGGGGAGGCCGATCACAGCGGCGAGGCCGAATCCCGGAGCTATGTCGCGACCGAATCGAGGTTTGGGAGTCAGGCCCGCAGCACGTGGACCGATCCCCGAACGCCACAGTAGATAGAGTCCCAGCGCTGCCCACGCGAGAAGCTTTGCAACGCCGAGTAATTGGCGCGCCAGGTCGATCCAGTCGATGGCAGCTCGCGACGGGTTGAGTGCAACCGTCTGATCCGAGAGCGCAACCGGCGTCGCCAAGGATTCGGCGAGCGAAAGGATCCCGGACAATCCGCTGAGCCCGAAGGTGACCAGCAGAACGATGGTGATCTCGATCCGGATTCCGCGTCTGGCGGCGGGATCTAGTTCCGGGCCGGTTCGAACGGGAGACGGCGGCCGTAACCAGGTGCGGACGGTTTCGCGGGCATTCACCCGCGCAACGCTAGCCGTTTGCAGCGCCACCCGATCGGAGGCCGTTGAGGAAAGGGCACCCGACCAGCATTCGGATGGCGCGGCTCAGTGCGGGAGCGTCGTCGACGGGGTTGGCGAACGGCATCCACACGTCGCGGTCACCGGTGTGATCCTCGACCCGCAGGCGCAGTCCGTAGCGGTCGATGCCGAGTGGGCGAACGCGTCCGGTGCGCATGTACGGGGGAAGCTTGCGCACGAGCAGGTCCACGAGATCGCGGTGGTCTTCGTCGAGATGCTGCAGCCACGCCGTCTCCATTTCCCAGAAGGGATCGGGGCTGGCGTTCAGCAGTTCGTCCACGGCGACGGGCTCTGCGCCCGTCGAGTCGGCGACAACGGCCGAGGCCAGGCTCAGGCGAAGGAGGACCGAGGTGTGGCCGATGTCGAGGAGCCCCGGGTGGGGATGTTCGGATGCGACGTCGTCGGCGAGAACGCGTGCCTCGTAGTCGGGCACGGCGTGTAACGAGCCGCGAAGCCACACGAGGGAGCGCACGGGCTCACGCAGACGCAGTGGTGCGTGATCGGTGATCTCGAGGACGGCAGGCAGTCCGCCGCCGCCGGAGTTCCAGGCCAGGGCCGCAGCTGCGGAGGCATGTGGGACTGCAACGACGACGTCACCGTTCGAACGCAGGTGATGCACCGACGTGACGGTGGGATCGCTGCCTTCGATGGCGAGAACTGCGTCCTGTGCGCGCACACAGGCGCTGCGGACGCGTTCGGCGGTGGACGGGCCGGTGCTGGTCTTCGTTGCCATGCTGCCCCCTTGGCGGGTGTTCTCTCGAACTCCATCGGATGATGAGGTAACCCTAACCTAAGGCGCTTCGGTGTGAATCGCAAGACTTTTGCGCAACTCGCGTGGAATCCGCCGCCTGCGCCGGGGTTACGGTTTGTCTGTGGCCATTCCTCTTTCACTCGGGCTGCCCGCCCCGAGAAACTCGCGCGGACTTCTCGAAGCACTCTTTCTCCCGGTCGTTCCGGCTTCGGCGCTGGTCGGTGGCGAAGCAGCAGGCCGGGTTGTCGTTCGCCTCGATATCGATCCGGAAGAACTGCGTGCGGACACGGAAGCGTCGTACGAGGCCGTCCGTTTCGACGTCGACGTCACCACCGACCAGATCGACGACGCGATCGCGCTACGTCTGCCCGCTCCGCTCGCGGTGTACGTCGACGGCGGCGAAGAGGATCTGACACCCGCCGAAGCGGCGCTGCGCCTGTGTGAAGGTGGACGGATCCCCGGACTCGCCGCCGGTCGTACGCCCACCGAAGTGGCTGATTTCCTGGCGGTACTCGCGCACGAGTCCGTCGGTTTCGTAGCCCGCGCAGCCGACGGCGACGAGGTGATCGCCCTACTGTGTGGCACCGTCGCTGCACTGCGCGGCGACGACGTGCGCGCCGCGATAGTCGATCCGAAGCCCGAAAAACTCGCCGCGCTGATCCCGGAAGCCGCGTCCGCGATGCGCGAGGTGCTGCTCACGATCGAGGTCGCGGATCTGCCTGCGGTGGAAACGGCTCTGCGTGCCGCGGGTTTGCAGTGACCGGCGTGGGTCGATGCGTAATCTTTTAGGCGTGCCAAGAATCGCGTATTTCGGTCCGTCGGGAACCTTCACGGAGATAGCTCTCGCCCAGTTGGAGGCTGAGGGCGCGTTCGGCGAAACCGTCGAGCGAGTACCGGCCGGCAGTCCGCCGGCGACTCTCGACATGGTTCGCGACGGTTCCGTGGACGGGGCCGTAGTTCCCTTCGAGAACTCGGTGGAAGGCGGCGTAGCTCCGACGCTCGATTCACTCGCTCTCGGTTCGCCCCTGCAGATCGTCGCCGAAACCGATCTGGACGTGAGTTTCTCCATCCTGGTTCGGGCCGGGACCACCGCCGACCAGGTCCGCACGATCGGCGCGTACCCGCATGCGGGCGCACAGGTCCGCGGTTGGATCTCCGAGCACCTGCCCCAGGCCGAGGTGGTGTTGGCCTCGTCCAACGCCGGTGCGGCGCTGGACGTGCAGGCCGGAACGGTCGATGCCGGTGTGTCCACGGCTTTGGCCGGTCAGATGCTCGGACTCGACAGCCTGGCGGACAACGTCGCCGATGTGGGCGGCGCCCGTACACGCTTCGTGCTGGTCACCAAGCCGGCTCCGGTTCCCGAACGGACCGGTGCCGATCGCACCGCGCTGGTGCTTCACCTCGACAACGCTCCAGGCTCCCTGGTGCGCGCACTCTCCGAATTCGCCGCTCGCGGTATCGATCTGACTCGGATCGAATCGCGTCCGATGCGAACGGAATTGGGTACGTACCGGTTCTTCGTGGACTGCGTCGGACACGTCGAGGACTCGCTGGTGGCCGAGGCGATGCGTGCACTGCATCGGAAATCCGGAGTCCGCTTCCTGGGGTCGTGGGCGACAGCGAATTCGACCGGGCCACAACCTCCTTCGGACGAAGAAGCGATTCGGTGGATCGACGAACTCAAGCATGGAGGGGGAGAACGATGACCGGAAGGCTCATCCTCGTTCGGCACGGTCAGACGGAGGCGAATGTCGCCAAACGTCTCGACACCGCTCTGCCCGGAGCAAAGCTCACGCCGGAAGGGTTGGCGCAGGCCGAGACGTTGGGCATCGGCCTGGCTTCGGCTCCTCCTCTGGCGCTCGTATCGTCCTTGGCTTTGCGTGCCCGGCAGACAGCAGGTTTTGTGGAGCAGGCCGCCGGTGTATCCCTGGATGTGCGGGACGGACTGCACGAGGTCCAGGCCGGTGACCTCGAGGATCGCACCGACGAGGCCGCGCACCGACTGTTCATGGAGACGTTCCATCACTGGCACACCGGCAACCTCGGCGCTCGCATTCCCGGCGGTGAAACGGGATACGACGTCCTGGAACGGTACGTCCCCGTCGTCAATGCGCTGCGCGAAGAATTTCTCGAAGGCTCACGAGACGGCGGCGACATCGTCGTGGTGAGTCATGGTGCTGCGATTCGTCTTGTCGCCGCCCAGCTTGCCGGTGTCCCCGGACTGTTCGCAGCCAACAACCACTTGGCCAACACCGAGACCGTCGAACTGTTGCCCTCAGCTGATGGCGGCTGGGAGTGCCTACGCTGGGGAGCCGTCAACCCGCCGTTCGAGCACCGACTCATCCCCGGCGCCGACGACGTGATGGGCTGACCGGACTGCTTCACCACCAACCGGTCTGGACGCTCAGTTGGCGCCCGAGTTCAGCGGAAAGTGTGCTCACGTAGCTGGCTGTCAGGTGGTGGGAATCGTGATACACCAACACATTTCCCTCCACGACGCGGCACAACTCCGGTCCGCACACACCGTCGCTGAGATCGAGTAGGCGGACGTTGGTCAGATCGGCAATTGCCGACGGCGCCGGATTGACGTCGCTGAGCATTTCGGACCGTGGCATCGCGCAGTGATCGGGTGACGTGGTTGTCGCCAGACAGTCGATCGCGCGGTAGGCGACGCCGTCGTGGTGCAGCCAGGGGGTATCGCGGATGGCGAGGACGTCGATACCGTCGCGCTCCAGTTCCTGCCAGACGTGAACGTACGACTCTGGCGTCACGTCACCAGGGCCGTCGGAACTCGGCCTGGTTGCCGTCGTGAACACGAAATCGGGTGAGGCGTCGGCCAACTCGGTCAGCACTCCACGCGACCAGTCGACACAATCCGGATAGTCGTTGTCCGACAACGTCTGCATGGAGTCGACGGTGAGCGGGCAGCCCATCTTCAGATACGTGTCGACGCGGAACCCGTGACTCTTGCCGAGTTCGTCGAGCGCAGTGAGCCAGTGCTCGGAGTGCGAACCACCCGCGAGCGCGATGGTTCTGTCTGCATCGGCGTCGCCATAGGTGCAGTGGACGACGTCCCGCTCGAGAAAATCGGCGATACAGCCGTCGAGCGTACTGGCCGGAAGGTCCAGTGGCGCATCGAAGATCGAGGGAACCATCGACGCCTTGGGTACTTCGGCACCGTCGGTGAGCGCGAGTGCGCCGGGATGGGTCGGGAGGTCGAGGGTGTCGACCGCCCGCTGGCCCGTCGTCTGGCTGCTCGCGTACGACTGCCAGGCGACCGAAGCGGCGAGGACCGCGGCAGCGGTGACGACGCATGCCAGGACGGTGTACCGGCGCGAGCGG
Source organism: Rhodococcus sp. P4_E4 (assembly GCF_056401575.1). NCBI lineage: Bacteria > Bacillati > Actinomycetota > Actinomycetes > Mycobacteriales > Nocardiaceae > Rhodococcus > Rhodococcus sp. P4_E4. Next base: position 278,423 of record NZ_JBFUJB010000005.1, read on the forward strand.
CCTCCGCGCTCCACCGGAACCTCGACCAGGCGCCGGAGTGCAAGCGCCCCCGCGACGGAGAGGGCGATGATCAGTGCCCCGCCGAGCAGGCCGGCTTCGGGGCGTCCGGAGATCACGAGTGCAAACACCAGAATCGGCCAGTGAATCAGGTACAGCGCGAATGCGAACGAGCCGAGCCACGTCAGTGCCGGATGGGCGAGCGTCTTCGACGTCCAAGGTGCGTCGTCGCCGACTCCGGACAGTATCAACGCAAGAGTGGCCAGCACCGGTACCAGCGCCCACGGGCCGGGGAACTGCTGGGCGCCGTCGAGCACTATGCCGCACAACAGGATCGACGAAAGCCCCGCCCAGCCGATCGTCGCTCTGACCGAGAACGGCAGGGATGCGATCTGCCGACTGCGCGTGCTGGTCATCAGAACGGCCAGCAGACCACCGAGGGCCAATTCCCACAACCTGGCGCCGGAGTCGTAGTACGCCCAGGCTTGGTGACGCGAAGATTTGGCGAGTGCGTAGAGAAAAGATCCTGCGGTCAGAACCAGAAGGGTGACCGCGAGTGACGGGCGGAAATAGTTGGGATTCACGCGTGAAGCCACATAAGCGATCACGGAGACGAGTGCGATGGCCAGGAGATAGAACTGACCTTGCACGGCCATCGACCACAGGTGCTGCAGGGGAGTGACCGAGCCGTCGGCGGCCAGGTAGTCGCTTGCGGTGCTGGCGAGCTGCCAGTTCTGGAAGAACCCGAGCACCGCGATCAGTTGATCGCCCAGATCGGCCCAGCGTGTGCGTGGCAGCAGCAACGCGGTCCCCAGTGCGGTCAAAATGCTGACCACCGCGATCAGGGGGAACAGCCGCAGAAACACCCGCCGCAGTGCCGGGACCGGGTTGAGTGAACCCCCGGCTTCGGCGCGTCGAACCAGTGAGCCGACGAAGAAGTATCCGGACAGAACCAGGAAGACGTCCACCCCGCCCGATACCCGTCCGAACCACACGTGGAATACGACCACCAAACCGATGGCGAGGCCACGCAGTCCGTTCAGGTCTTGTCGGTGCGGTGTTGTTGCCCGTACTTCGTTCGGCCGGTCGATCGTGGCGACCGAGCCTTGTTCGCCCGGTGACGACGGTTGACGCGAGAACTGCATGCTGAAGTAAGGCTCCGGGCGTTGAAGGGACGCCCCGAGGTTACCCGGAAGTCTCCGGCGTCGATTCCTCGAGTTCGGTTACCAGCGCGTTCACGGCTTGTCGCAGGCGATGGAGTGTTCCGGAACTGATGGACGTCCACTCGGTGCCGTCGGCAGCCCGAGTAGTCGAACCCACGAGCCGCCCGGCCAAGGTGTCGTACACAGTCACTGCGCCGGTCATGAGCGTCGTCGCTCCCAAACTGTGTGGTATTCCAACCAATTCGGCGAAGGCAGTGCATGTGACGATTGCGCTACCCAGTTGGCGTGCGTCATCTTCGAGTATCCCGGCGTTGATCAAGGCCGAGCTCACGCTGTCTGCATCCGGGCCGGCGCCGAATGCCAGGCTGAGCATCTCGGTCGGTGCGTTGATCACGGCAATCGGCATTGCTTCGGCGCTGCCGAGCGCGGTGACAACGGGTGCAGCTGGTTCGGTGGTGACACTGCGTAATGCGAACGAAGAATCGGTTGAAGTTGCTTCGACACAAAGGAACTCGCCCTGTGCGACGCAGAGGCGTGAAATCCTTCCACCGACATGCCGACGCAGCGCCAACTCCCACTTGGGGTGGGTCAGGACGCGCAGGCGGGCACTGAGTTCGTGATGGATCTCCCCGCCGGGGAGGAGATCGCGCTCGGAGAGTGAATCTGCCGCGGACTGCATCGCCGTATGGTGAGCGCTCGCACTGGCGTGAACCGTCGCGCCACCGAGAACCACGGGAAGCGCATCGAGCCCGAGTCGCTCACGTACATAGTCCATTTCGTCCTGTGACAGGGCGACGACAGGCAAATTCCACCCATCAGGTGAGGTGCCGAGGTCCACCATCAACGCTCTGCAGTTTCGAGTGCGCCACCGATCACGGACGGGATGACTGTTCGGCCGTCGGCGAAGTGCTCGAAGTGCTTCAGGTAATCAGGTGTGTCGTGCTCGGTCTCGTCTTCAGATTGGGCCGCATGACGGCCGCCGGCGATCGGCGCAGATCCGCCCGCGGTTCGGGACGGATCCACTTTGACGGTATCCACGGTGCCCTGAACCGGCGAGGTCACGGGGTTCTGGCGCGCGGCGCTCTGGCCGGTGGAGGGATCCGGAAGAGCGTGCCGGCCGGTGCTGCTGCTCGACGACGAGCCCGCGAATGCTCCGGCTCCGGTGGTCGCGGAAGCTGCGCTGACCTGTGCCGTTGCCCGACTTGCCGACGGGGTGCCGAACAGTGATGGTGTGGAAGCGCCGAGTCTCGCGCCGCCGAGCCCTGCGCCACCGAGACCTGCGCCGCCCAGTCCGGTGAGTCCTGCTCCGGCCGTCGCGAGAGTTGATGCGGCAGTGGTGGCGCCCGTGACGGCGGTGGTCGCGGCACTGACGGCGGCCGACGCTCCACCGGAGATGGCACCGGCCTGTGAGGCAGCGGCGGCAAATACCGGGTTGGAAACTACGGATGCGACAGCAGCGGTTGCGGCGCGCACGGGATCCGCGATTACGTCAGCGAGCGTTGATGCCGCTTGCGCGACGGACTGTCGTGCGGCGTTGCCTGGGCTTTCGGCCGAAGCGGATGCCCCAGCTGTGGGTTCCGCGATGGACGGTGGTGAGTCGAAGTTCTGCTGCACGGCCAGATGCGTCGTTGCGGCGTCGTACGTTTCCATCGTCACCGCCGCTCGAATTTTGAGTGCTTCTTCGGCAGCCTCGGCGGCAGCGGCCCCGCCGACCAGGGCCCCGCCGATGGAGTACGCGGCGACCTTGGCCGCTTGAACCGCCGCGATCTCCGCCAGGGACGGCATGGCCAGGGTGGCGACGGTGTAGGAACCGAACTGCACTTGGGCTTTACCAGCGGTTTCTCCCGCGAGCAGCGCGGCCGAGGCAGCCCATTCCTGGAACGGTGCGAACTTGCTCAACGCGGCATCCGCGGCTTCTCCTGACCACCCGGTGCGAAGGTCCGCCATCACGCGAGAGATGGACGCAGCGGTGTCGGTCAGTCCGGACGACACGGTGGACCAGGCCCCGGCCGCCACACCGAGAGGGACCGGCCCGGCCCCGGCGACCAGTGCTGCAGAGTTGGGTGCTGCGCCCCGTGGATACCAGATGACGCCGGTGATGCCGACCATTGTTCTTCCCCCCAGGAAGTGTGACTGTGTTGCCGAGTTGCCGAGTTGCCGAGTTCGATTTCTGTCGATCAGATCGGTGCGACTGCCAGGCTGGACTTGGTGAGCTGGTCTTCGAGCTCGTAGGCAGCTGCATTCTTGCGCAGAGCTGCCGCAGCCGCGGTGAGCTCCTCGATTGCCCGATCGGTGGACGAGGCAAGGCTGCCCGAGATGGTGTTGAAGTAATTTGCCGCGCTACCGGACACTTCCTCGGATCCGGCTGGGAGAACGCGTAGCGTCGGCTGCGCAGTAGAGACGATTCCGCGCAATCGCGTCGCCGCAGACTCGAGTTCCATTGCGGCGGCAACTAGGGCTTGAGGGTCGACGTACATAGTGCCGAACTCCTTCCTGACCAGGGCGGATAAGTGGCCGGGAGGTCGTGCACACAGCCGTAGAAATCCCCCCCGCACATAGTTTGATGCATGCCGGCCGCTTTTGGTTCCCCCGAAATCGGACGACTTTGCCCTCAGCCCCAGCCGAGTTCGTGCAATCTGTCTTCTTCGATACCGAAGTAGTGCGCGATCTCGTGGATGACGGTCACGGCAACCTCGTGAACAACCTCGTCCTCGGATGCACAGATGTCGAGTATCGAATCGCGGAAAATAGTGACCGTGTCCGGCAGGTACCCACCGTAATGAGAATCCCGCTCGGTCAGAGCGACGCCCTGATACAAACCGAGCAGCCCCGGTTCTTCCTCGTCACGTGCTTCGACAAGCACCACGACGTTGTCGATGGCCTTGGCAAGTTCGGGCGGAATCAGATCGAGCGCCTCGCCGACCAGTTCCTCGAACCGGTCGGGCGTCATAGTCACCGTCATGGCTTACGACGGCGGAGCTGCGCCGGGCAACGGCGTCGGCAACGACCGACCTTCCGGTGCAGCGGGTGGCGGGACCGGAGCGGCGCCGTTGATCAGGATTTCGCCCTTGGCGCTTCCGGTGATCGCGGCAAACCCGCCGGTTTCGACCTCTTTGCCGATCGAACAATTGACTCGGCGGCTACCGGCCAACCAGCTTTCCAGTGAAATGTTGTCCCAGAACAGCGTCAGCGTCTTGTCGCGAAGCGCGTCAGCGGAACCAAGGTACTCGTTGGACGCCTGAGTGCAGACGCCCTCGAGGTAACGGTCCTGATCTTCGACAGACGGCATTGCGCCCGGGAACTGAGTGCCGAGGTCGATCACCGAAATAACCTCGTATGCATGCGGTTTCGCGCAATCGACCGGATCGGTCGGGAGGTTCTGGTTGATGCCGATGCACGTGCCGACGTCCCACACGTTCGACTGGTCCTGGTCCGCCACGCGGCCCACGAACGGTTGTAGTTCGCCGGTCGTGGTCGAGAACTGCAAGCCGCAACGCAGTGCGCGCTCGCCCGAAGCCCAACCCGATTCGCTCGGGAACATCAGGCCGACGCTGAACTTGCCCTTGGGATCGAACTTCGAATCGAGGTAGGACATGACGATGGGTGTGCAGTGCTCGTCGCGGAGTTCGGCGAATCGAAGGGCGCCCGGGTACCGGGAACCGGGGCCGAACTCGGCGCCGGGGAACACCGACAGGTCGAGTGGTCCGGCAACCTCGAAGCGGTGTTCAGTTCCGCACTGAACCTTTGACATGTCCGTGCGGTCCCCGCCCGACTCGGTCGCAGGCGTCCAGTTGAGGCAGTCGCCGGCCGCAGCCGCGGTGAAGGCGTCGTCGCGAGTAGATCCCGTCGCTGCTGGACCGCCACCACTGACACTGACCGAGGACGAGTCGTCCTTGTTCAATCCGCCGGAAATCGCGATCGTTGCGATCGCGGCGACCACCGCACCTACCGCCACAGCAGCCAGGACCCGACGGGTGCGACTCGCTGAGACAGTTTTCTTCGCCGGCGTCCCCTGGGGATCTGCCGGATCTGGCGACTTCTCGATCTTGTCTTCGGACATCGATTCCATCATGCCTGTTGCCGTGGCGATATCGAACCTTCACTACAAAACTCACAAACGCGTCTGTGAGTATTTTGTAGTCATGAGCGAAAACACCCCACTCGATCCCGAGGCTGTCGAGCTGGCGGGCCGGCTCTTCGACATGGCACGAACCGGCGACGCGGCCGGGCTGGCGTCGTACGTCGATGCTGGAGTTCCCGTCAATCTGACCAACGAGAGTGGCGACACGCTCGTCATGTTGGCGGCGTATCACGGTCACGCTGACGCCGTCGTTGCCTTGATCGAGCGCGGCGCCGACGTCAACCGGCCCAACGACAAGAACCAGACGCCCCTCGCCGGGGCCGTCTTCAAGGGCGAGGATGCGGTGGTGAAAGCGCTGGTGAGCGGGGGAGCCGACCCGAAAGGCGGACACCCGACGGCCGTCGACGCGGCTCGGATGTTCGGACGCGAGGACTACCTGAGTCTGCTCGAATCGTGATCTCCCCCTCTCCGACGTGGACGTGACCGTCGGCGAGCTGCGGTGAGTGGGTAAAGTTCGAAGTCGTGATTGACCTCAAGTTTCTCCGTGAGAACCCCGAAATCGTCCGCGAGTCGCAGCGCACCCGTGGAGAAGATCCAGGACTGGTCGACGCTCTGCTCGAAGCCGACGCGTCCCGACGCGCTGCCGTTCTGACCGGAGACAACCTCCGCGCAGAGCAGAAGGCCTTCGGCAAGAAGGTCGGACAGGCATCTCCGGAGGAGCGTCCCGCGCTGCTCGAGGGTTCCAAGGAACTGGCGGCCAAGGTCAAGGAAGCCGAGGCCGCGCAACACGAGGCGCAGGCCGCGCTCGACGCCGCACACCGCGCGATTTCCAACGTCGTACAAGAAGGTGCGCCGGCCGGCGGCGAGGACGATTACATCGTGCTCGAACACGTCGGTGAGATTCCGAAGTTCGACTTCGAGCCGAAGGATCACCTCGAGCTGGGTGAGTCGCTCGGCCTGATCGACATGGAACGCGGCGCCAAGGTTGCGGGTTCGCGCTTCTACTTCATGACCGGCTACGGAGCCATGCTCCAGCTCGGACTGCTGCAGTTGGCTGCGCAGAAGGCGATCGCCAACGGATTCACGATGATGATTCCGCCGGTGCTCGTACGCCCGGAAATCATGGCGGGTACCGGCTTCCTCGGTGCTCACTCGGACGAGATCTACCACTTGCAGGATGACGACCTGTACCTTGTCGGAACTTCCGAGGTACCCATGGCCGGCTACCACTCGGGCGAGATCCTCGAACTGAACGAAGGCCCGAAGCGTTACGCCGGTTGGTCCTCGTGCTTCCGCCGTGAGGCCGGTAGCTACGGGAAGGACACCCGCGGCATCATCCGTGTCCATCAGTTCGACAAGGTCGAGATGTTCACGTACTGCCGTCCCGAGGATGCCGACGCCGAACACCAGCGTCTCCTCGGCTGGGAGCGAGACATGTTGGCCGCCATCGACGTTCCTTACCGCGTGATCGACGTCGCCGGCGGAGATCTCGGTTCTTCGGCTGCGCGTAAATTCGACTGCGAGGCATGGGTTCCGACGCAGGGCACCTACCGCGAGCTGACATCGACGTCCAACTGCACGACTTTCCAGGCCCGCCGCCTCGGAGTTCGGTACCGCGACGAGAACGGCAAGCCGCAGACGGCTGCCACTCTCAACGGCACCCTGGCAACGACGCGCTGGATCGTGTCGATTCTCGAGAATCATCAGCAGGCCGACGGCTCGGTGCGAGTGCCCGAGGCATTGGTGCCGTTTGTCGGCACGGATGTGCTTCGCTGACACGCTGAACCAACACCATCAGGGCCGCGACGGACTCCGTCGCGGCCCTGATTCGTACTTTCGTACTGGTAGGTTTGGAACTTTTTCTGAACTGGCGGAATATCAAATTTTTCCCGCCGATTGACGAGTTGACCACCAAAAGCGTTGTCGATAGACCGCTTTGGCGTTAGTTTTGCGTTCAATCGGGCTTCCATACCCTGCTTTTCCATCCCCCGTCAGGTGATGTGAGGGTGAGTCCGGGGTGAATTGGACAAGTGTCTTGCCAAAAGTAGTACACGTACTAGTTTTTTCGTTATGTTGTGACGGCGCGCACACGTTTTGTCCGAATCCACTGCTTATGTTTGCCCTTCCGAAGGAAGTGCCCATGCCCCAAATCTCTCAGTTGCGGCGATTCGCCGTGCCCATAACCGGAACCGCCATGGTCGCGGGGATGCTGCTGATCGGCACGCCCGCATCCGCCGCGATCTCGACCACCGGTTTCAAAACAGCGTGTGTCGCAGGCTCCATCATCGGAGACGTCCACAAGGTCACCGACAACCTCATCACGGTCGACGCACCCGCTTCTGTCCAACCCGGCGAGACTTTCACCTACCGAATTCAGCCGAGCGGAACGTCGTATCCGGACAAGGATTCCGGCGCGACGACTACGAACCTGTCACGTCTCAAGGTCGACTACGCAATCCCGGCCAACGCGACGTTCGTTTCCGCGGCCGTCGTCGCGGGCACCTCGGTCGGACTCGACAGCGTCGCACCGAACGTTCTCAGGGTCAACGACTCTGGCAACGTCGACGGTAGCGGCGGGATCCTTCGGCTGTCCGGAAACAACCAGGTGATCGGCAACAGTCCGACGACGAGTACCAACTCGGAGGGAGGTATTCGAGTACCGAAGTCCAAGAAGAACCTCGATGGCTCGACAAACGGCAACGGAGACACCTGGTTCCGGCTTCCCGCAGTCGACGTAACAATGGTCGCTGGTGCGACGGGAGTGATCCAACCGAAGGTGAGGACCGCGGGTACGGCCGGCAACCTCGGTGCCAGCGAAAACTTCAGCACTCAGCTCGCAAAGGCGAGTTTCCTTGGTACACAGTGGGCGCCGACCCGTTGCTCGCCCCGCGAGAACAAGGACACCACACCGCTCAATGCCGGCGCGGGTCCGCTTGCGACAATCAGCATTGCTTCGGCTCCGGTCGATGTGGAGACGACGACGTCGTTGTCGGTTCCGGCGACGGCGATCACGGGTGCGGCGGTTGATCTGACCGCGACGGTGGCTCCGAACAACGCTGTCGGTACGGTGCAGTTCAAGTCGAACGGCACGGCCATTGGTTCGCCGGTGACAGTCTCTGCGGGTGTTGCGACGCTGTCGCATTCCTTCGATGCTGCTGGCGCTCAGAGCGTTACCGCTGACTTCACCGCCGGTGCAGGGTTTGTCAGCTCCTCGGCGTCCGCTCAGACGGTGACCGTTTCGGATCCGGCTCCGGTCGATGTCGAGACCACGACGTCGCTCTCGGTTCCGGCGACGGCGATCACGGGTACGGCGGTTGATCTGACTGCGACGGTTGCTCCGAACAATGCTGTGGGTACGGTGCAGTTCAAGTCGAACGGCACGGCCATTGGTTCGCCGGTGACAGTCTCCGCGGGTGTTGCGACGCTGTCGCATTCCTTCGATGCTGCTGGTGCACAAAGTGTTACCGCTGACTTCACCGCTGGTGCAGGGTTTGTCAGTTCCTCGGCGT